>JBAWXD010000022.1:0-29181 GCA_037144275.1 Paludibacter sp.
AGTTTTAGATCTCCACCAAAAGGGCCATAAAATTTAATTGAATCTTGACTTGAAATCGTCAAAACAGGAACGAACAATACAAAACAAATTAGTAACAGTTTCTTACTCATTTTTATTTTATAAATTTATTTCCACAAAAGTACAAAAAAATCACTTAACCTCTCAATTCTCAAAGCTTTTGACTACTTTTGTGCTCCAAAATTTGAAAATATGAAGGATATTGTAATACTTTATTCGGGCGGAATGGATAGTTCGGTGGCTCTTTATCAGCATGCCGACAGAATCCGCTGGGCGTTGACCTTTAATTACGGGTCAAAACATAATCTTCGAGAGATAGAATATGCTAACAAAAATTGCGAAGTACTTGGCATTGAACATCATGTGATTGACCTTGATATGAATAAAATGGGCTTTGTGTCCGATTTATTACAATCGGGAGGAGAAATACCAAACGGGCATTACGAAGATCAGAATATGATTAAAACTGTCGTTCCGTTTCGGAATGGAATTATGTTGAGCATTGCTGCCGGAATAGCCGAAAGTATTGGCTGTGATAAACTTATGATTTCGAATCATGCCGGCGATCATGCCATTTATCCTGATTGCCGGGAGGAATTTATTCAGACAATGAGTCATGCAATCAGCCTTGGAACATACAACCATTGTGAAATTTTGGCACCATATACCAATCTTTCAAAACGCGAAATTGCGTTGATTGGTAAAGAAATCGGAGTTCCATTTGAAGATACTTACTCTTGCTATAACGGTCATGAAGTTCACTGCGGAACCTGCGGAACTTGTACTGAGCGGAAGGAAGGACTTGCAGGATTTGATCCGACAGTATATGTGCAATAAAAATAGTATGAATAAATATACCTGAATTCGTCAAATAATATCTATTTTTGTATTGTTCAAAATTGAGAATTGATTATATATAAATTGATTATAAAATGGGAAAAGTATTGATTATCGGCGCCGGAGGGGTGGGAACTGTTGTTCTAAACAAAGTGGCTCAAAATACCGACGTATTTACAGAAATCATGTTGGCCAGTCGCACCAAATCTAAATGCGATGTTATAGCTGCTGACGTGAAAAAACGTTTTGGCGTTGAAATTAAAACGGCTCAGGTTGATGCTGATAATGTGCCCGAACTGGTTGCATTACTGAACGATTATAAACCGGAACTTCTTATCAATGTGGCACTCCCATATCAGGATTTGACTATTATGGATGCTTGTCTGGAAGCTGGAGTAAATTATTTGGATACAGCCAACTACGAACCAAAAGATGAAGCTCATTTTGAATACAGCTGGCAATGGGCGTATAAAGAACGTTTCGAAAAAGCCGGATTAACTGCAATTTTAGGTTGCGGTTTCGATCCCGGCGTAACGAGCATTTATACGGCTTACGCTGCCAAACATCATTTCGACGAAATTCACTACCTGGATATTGTGGATTGTAATGCCGGCGATCATCATAAAGCATTTGCTACCAACTTTAATCCCGAAATTAATATACGTGAAGTAACTCAACGTGGTAAATATTGGGAAAAAGGTGAATGGGTAGAAACAGAACCACACGAAATTCACATGCCGTTGAATTATCCTGAAATCGGACCAAAAGAATCGTATGTTATTTACCACGAGGAACTTGAATCGTTGGTGAAAAACTATCCAACCATCAAACGCGCTCGTTTTTGGATGACATTTGGTCAGGAATACCTGACGCATTTACGTGTGATTCAGAATATTGGTATGGCCCGCATTGACGAAGTGGAATACAACGGTCAGAAAATTGTTCCAATACAATTTCTGAAAGCAGTTTTGCCAAATCCCGGTGATTTAGGTGAAAACTATACCGGTTGGACTTCGATTGGTTGCCGCATAAAAGGTATTAAAGATGGAAAAGAAGTAACTTACTATGTATATAACAATTGCAGTCACGAAGCTGCCTTCAAAGAAACCGGAACTCAGGGCGTAAGTTACACAACAGGTGTTCCAGCCATGATTGGTGCTATGATGTTCTTCAAAGGCGAATGGCGCAAAGCAGGTGTTTACAACGTGGAAGAATTTAATCCCGATCCATTTATGGAACAATTGAATATTCATGGTTTACCATGGGTGGAATTGCACAATATTGATTTGGAATTGTAATATTGATTTTGTATTTTTTTGTAGAGACGCAATGCATTGCGTCTCTACCTGTTTTAAATCATTATCTTTGCATTCACAATAATTTGCAAATTTGCACATTAAAAAATTATGGATTACATAAAAATACCTTCACCATGTTACGTCCTCGACGAAACTGCATTTCGCAAAAATCTTGAGTTGATTAAATCCGTGAAAGATCGTTCCGGCATAGAAATCATTTTGGCTTTCAAGGCTTTTGCCATGTGGAGCATTTTTCCAATTGTACGCGAATATATTCCGTATTCCACTGCCAGCTCATTAGCCGAAGCCCGATTGGCTTACGAGGAAATGGGCAGCAAGGCACATACCTATGGACCTGCTTACACCGATCGCGAATTTCCGGAAATCATGCGCTGTAGTAGTCATATCACGTTCAATTCACTTCAACAATTTGAGCGTTTTTATCCTCAAACTCAGTTCGAAAATATCTCTTGTGGATTACGTATCAATCCTGAATTCTCTGATGTAGAAACGGATTTATACAATCCCTGTGCACCCGGTTCACGTTTAGGTATTGTTGTTGATTTATTAGGCGATAAACTTCCGGAAGGAGTGGAAGGGCTTCATTTTCATACACTTTGCGAATCAAATTCGTTCGATTTGGAAAGGACATTAGCTGTTGTGGAAGAGAGGTTTGGCAAATATTTCAGTCAGATTAAATGGTTGAATATGGGTGGTGGTCATTTGATGACACGCGAAGGTTATGACGTGGAGCATTTGATTACTCTGCTAAAAAACTTTCAGCTAAAATATCCACATTTGCAATTGATTCTCGAACCGGGAAGTGCCTTTGCCTGGCGAACGGGTGTGTTAGTTTCAAGTGTGGTTGATATTGTTGAAAATAAAGGCATAAAAACGGCTATGCTCGATGTTTCATTCTCATGCCACATGCCCGATTGCCTCGAAATGCCTTATAAACCAGCCATTATTGGAGCAACCGATTCTGTTGCCGGCAAAACGTCTTACCGTATGGGTGGAAATAGCTGTCTGTCTGGTGATTTTCAGGGTGACTGGTCGTTTGATAATGAACTGAAAATTGGCGACCGCATTGTTTTTGAAGATATGATTCATTATACTATGGTGAAAACCACTATGTTTAATGGAGTTTCTCATCCCTCCATTGGTATTTGGACAAAGGAAAATGAATTTAAACTTATCAGGGAATTTGGTTATAAGGATTATAAAAACCGTATGTCATGAAGCTGGAATTAAGAATCGATTGGAGTGAGTTGGATGTTTTGGGTCATGTAAACAACTTACAGATAATGAAATATGTTCAGGCAGCCCGGGTAAATCATTTGGAGAAGGTTGGAATATCTCAGTCGCATGCCGAGCAGAATGTTGGAGCTATTTTAGCTTCTATTCACACGCAGTTTTTGAAACCACTATTTTATCCCGGAAACGTTTCTGTATTTTCACGTGTTGAATATATTAAAACTTCAAGCATAAAGATTCACTACGAGATTTATAATGATAAAAATGAACTCGCTGCCGAGGCTCAGGATATTCTCGTATATTACGATTTTGATAAAAAACACAAACTTAGTATAGCACCTGATTTAAGAAGAAAATTTGAAGAAATTGAGAAGAAGATATTCGATTTATAACAAAGAAACCACCTGAAAAGGTGGTTTCTTTGTTGAAAGCTACTTAATTTGCAGGAGCTGGTGGATTTTCAGGATGATGATCTCCGTGTTTTTCACGACGATTTTTCATTTTTTCTATTCTTTCTACTCTCATATCCTGAAGTTTCTTGAATTTTTCAGGACCAATAATTTTGGTCATCTCTTCATCATTCGCTTTGCGTTCTGCATCAAATTTGACTTTCATTTCGGCTTTCATTTTTTCGCCTTTTTCCATTTGTTCTTTGTGCTTTGCATCTTGTTTTTCAAACAATGCCTGAACTTTCGCTTTTTCAGCAGCATTCAAACTTAATTCCTGAGCCATTTTTTCTGCTCTTTTTTCAGGAGATACCATGGGTTTGTCACCCTGACGAAATTCTTTTCTAGGTCCTCTTTCTCCTTTTGGAGGAGTTGGATCCTGAGCATTTCCGACCAAGCTAAACATAAAAGCCATAGTCAATACTAACATTCCATACTTTTTCATAATGCACTAATTTTGATTGTTATTAATACTTTTTTTTGTAATCTGTATCTATTGACTTCGAAATTACTAAAGAGTTTAAGCGGTCAATTTATTTTTTGAATATTTAATAATCAATATGCTAGTACAAATACTTTAGATTAAAAAAAAATACTTACTTTTTTCTTGCATAAGCTGTGAGTAGCAATAAAAGCATTAAACCTGCAAAAATAGTTTTTCCATTTTAGAGTAATTTTTTTAAGAATTAATTGAAAAAATAGCTATAAATAGAAATGATAAATAAAATCAGATAGTTTCTGGCAAATTATGAATGAAAATTTTGAAGAAAAAAGTATCTTTGTGAGCTAAATTCCAAAAGATGAGTAGTTCGAAGACAACGATATGCACTAATTTTATAACTGAACTTGAAGAGGCCATTGGAAAGCAAGCTGCCGAAAGCATTTACGTGCTGGTTGATACCAATACCGAAAAGCTTTGTTTGCCAACGGTTCTGCAGTCTGAGAAACTTAAAGCCTGTCATGTGATAATGATTCCGAGTGGCGATGAGAATAAAAACATGGAATCGGCTGTCAAAATTTGGCAATATCTGAGCGAAAATGGAGCTACACGTAAATCGTTGATGATTAACGTGGGAGGAGGAATGATTACTGATATTGGTGGATTTACAGCTTCAACTTTTAAACGTGGGCTGCGTTATATTAATGTGTCAACTACTTTGCTTGGTGCTGTGGATGCAGCTACAGGAGGAAAAACCGGAATAAATTTCGGTGGATTGAAAAATGAAATTGGTGTTTTCGCTCCGGCTGAAACAGTTTTGATTAATATCGATTTTTTTAAAACACTGGATGACGCTAATTTACGCTCCGGTTATGCCGAAATGCTGAAACATGCATTGATTGATACACGCGAAGAATGGGATGAAGTGTTGAAATTTGATTTAGAAAATATTGACTTCGATAAGCTTAAAGTGTTGCTTGACAGAAGTTTCAAGATTAAAGAACGAATTGTAGAACAAGATCTTTTCGAAGCCAATATCCGTAAAGCGCTGAATTTAGGTCATACTTTTGGTCATGCGTTTGAAAGTTATTCCTATAGAATGAAAAGACCAGTTTTACACGGTTATGCGGTTATGTGGGGTTTACTTTGCGAGTTATACCTGTCGTTTATTAAACTCGGTTTTCCAAAAGCTGATTTGCTGAGATTGAAATACCTTATCAAAGAATATTATGGAACCTTTGAGTTTAGTTGTAAGGAATATGAAGCATTTTTTGAACTGATGACACACGATAAGAAAAACGAAACGAAAGAAATTAATTTTACACTTTTGGAAAATATTGGTGATATACAAATCAATCAAACAGCATCGAAAGATGAGATTTTTGAATGTTTGGACTGGTTCAGAGAAGGATAAGCTAATTTACGATTATAGATTGAAATTTATATGGGAAAAACATTAATAATTGGGGCGAGTAATAATCCTGAACGTTATGCTTATAAAGCTGCGGAACGCTTGTTGGCTCATGGTTTTGAAATAGAACTAATAGGCAAGCGACCTGAACTTATTTTCGACAGAACAATTGACACAGAAAAAAAAGAATTTGAAGATATAGACACTGTAACGCTCTATATTTCAGATAAATTTCAACCGGAATATTACGATTATATTATTTCATTGAATCCAAACCGTGTCATTTTTAATCCGGGTACTGAAAATCCTGAGTTTGAGGAATTATTGATACAGAATGATATTCATGTGGAAGAAGCATGTACATTGGTTTTATTGGGAACTGGACAATATTAGAGATTAGTTGATTTGATAATTGGTTGAATAGTAATAAGAAAAATGAAAATAGCATTAATAGGATATGGCAAAATGGGTAAAACCATTGAACGAATTGCATTGGAACGTGGACACGAAATTGTGTCGATAATTGATGTGGATAATTTGGAAGATTTTGATTCAGCCGCTTTTAAAAGTGCCGATGTAGCCATTGAATTCACTATTCCAAAAGTAGCATTGAGTAATTATCGCAGGGCTTTTGCTTCGGGTGTTGCTGTAGTTTCGGGTACAACAGGTTGGGCAGAAGAACTTCCCCAACTGAAAAAAGAAATTGAAGAAGGTTCCAACACCTTGTTTTGGTCGTCAAATTTCAGCCTGGGAGTAAATATCTTTATGGCTGTAAATAAATATCTGGCTAAGATAATGAATGAATTTCCAAATTATAACGTGGAAATGACAGAGGTTCATCATACTCAGAAGCTTGATGCTCCAAGTGGTACTGCAATTACGTTGGCGGAAGGAATTTTGGAAAATCTGGATAGAAAAACCACCTGGTCAAAAGAAACAGAATCGAATCCTAACGAATTGGCTATTAAATCCTTTCGCGAAGGACAAGTTCCGGGCATTCACACTATTCGGTATGAATCGGAAGTAGATTCAATAGAAATTACACACGATGCCAAAAGTCGCGAAGGTTTTGCGTTGGGGGCCGTGGTAGCTGCTGAATTTACGGCAGGTAAGAAGGGATTTTTGGGAATGAATGACCTCTTGAATTTTTAATTAACTATTTATGGTTTTCAATTACATTGTTTAATAATGATCTGTGAATTAAATCCTTAAATCTCAAAAATTCAGAAATATTTACATTTATATATAAAATATAGTACTATGCATAGCAAGGTACTGAAATTTATCATACTTTCGCAAAGTATTTAATGAGATCCTGTTTCAATGGTACAGCAAAAGTTTAATTTTGAAAAAACAAAAAATCATGAGTGAAGAAAAAGAATCAACGCATTTTGATAAACCCCTAAAACAATGGATTAAGGCCGGAGTTTGGTGTTTGATTTACATATTGTTTATTGCCTGGGTAGGTAATTATTGGTGGCTATTGGGTTTGCCGGTAGTGTTTGATGCATTTGTAAGTGGATTCATTCCATGGACCTGGTGGAAAAAGTCTGAAAATAAAGGGGTATTGGCTATTATGGGTTGGGTTGATGCCATTGTGTTTGCCCTGATAGCTGTGTACTTTATCAATACTTATCTTTTTCAAAATTATCAAATTCCTACTTCTTCACTAGAAAAAAGCCTCTTGGTTGGTGATTTTCTATTTGTAAGCAAAGCCAGTTATGGACCTCGCGTTCCAAATACGCCACTTTCATTTCCCTTAGTTCAGCACACTTTCCCCTTGTTGAATTGTAAATCTTTTCTGGAGCATCCTCAATGGGATTATAAACGTTTGAAAGGTTTTGATACAGTGAAACGGAATGATATTGTCGTGTTTAATTTTCCAACAGGTGATACTGTTTGTGTAAATCAGCAAAATCCCGATTATTATATCTTGTCTTATATGGAAGGCTATCAGGCTTTGGCTTCGCAAAATCCAAAAGTAGTTCCTCCTAGGGATGAAGTGTATCGGGTGGGACGAGAATTGATCAGATCAAAAAGTAATGTTTATGGCGATATAGTTTATCGCCCGGTTGACCGTCAGGAAAATTATGTGAAACGATGTGTGGCCATTGCCGGCGATTTGATGGAAGTAAAAAACAATCAGGTTTACGTAAATGGAAAACCGCAAGAGAAGATTCCCGGAATTCAGTTTAATTATTTTGTTCAGACTGACGGTACACGCCTTTCAGATGATATTCTCGACAAACTCAAAATCAGCAATGAAGACCGAATGTTTGTGGATAATACTCAATTTGCTGAAGGACTAAAATCAATGGGATTTGATCCGGCATTTCCGGTTTATCATTTTCCTATGAATGAAGAAACCTATACTAAAATGAAAGATATTACAGGGGTTTCGAAAATCAAAATTGAAACTTCTGAACGCAAAGATGTTTTTCCATTAGGTGGAGGCAAAAACTGGACACGTGATAATTTTGGTCCTATCTGGATTCCGAAAAAAGGAGCAACATTGGCAATAAATAAGTATAATCTCCCTATTTATGAGCGAATTATTCGTGTTTACGAAAAGAATAAACTGGAAGTGAAAGACAATGAGTATTTTATCAATGATAAACCGGCGAAAACCTATACTTTCAAGATGGATTATTATTGGATGATGGGCGATAATCGTCATAATTCAGCCGATTCACGGTATTGGGGTTTTGTGCCCGAAGATCATATTGTTGGTCGTCCGGTACTGGTTTGGCTCTCGTTGGATAAAGATAAAGGATGGTTTGATGGGAAAATTCGCTGGAACAGGTTCTTTAAGAATGCTGAACATTAAATCAACAGTAAGCAGTAAGAAGCAAGCCGTAAGCAGTGATAGAAAATCAGTTTGTTTGACTTCGGCTTATTTAGCACCACTAGAGTATTACGTAGCATTGGCGAATGCAAAAACAGTAATTTTGGAGCAGTTTGATTCATACGAGAAACAAACATATCGGAATCGGTGTAACATATTTACAGCTAATGGGGTAAATGCACTGACAATTCCGGTTGAGAAGTCTTCTGCAGAAAAAAAATTGACACGAGATATTCGGATTTCAGGTCATAATGATTGGCAAGTTCAACATTGGCGGTCGATAGAATCAGCTTATAATTCGTCGCCATTTTTTGAGTATTACAAGGATGATTTTCTTCCATTTTACGAGAAAAAATGGGATTTTCTGTGGGATTTAAATCTCGAACTTCAGGCTAAAGTTCTTGAATTGCTCGATTTACAACAGAATGTTCAGTTTACGGATAAATATCAACCAGATTTGACTGATGGAGTAATTGATTTACGCGAAAGCATTCACCCGAAAAAGGCAAGTCAGAATATAAATCTGAAACCCTATTATCAGGTTTTTGAACAACGATTTGGATTTCAGGAGAATTTAAGCATTATAGATTTACTTTTTAATATGGGCAATGAATCGATTTTGACTCTGACCAATAACAAATAACTATCAAATAATAAACAAAATGGAACAGATAGATTGGGCCAATCTGGGATTCGGTTATATGAAAACCGATTACAATGTTCGCTGCCGGTTTAGCAACGGTGCTTGGGGTGAACTTGAAACACATGATAGTGAATATATGAATATTCACATGGCTGCAACCAGTATTCATTATGGACAGGAAGTATTCGAAGGGCTGAAGGCTTTTCGTGGGCAGGATGGAAAAATCCGAATTTTCCGTATGCGCGATAATGCTTTACGTATGCAGGATTCCTGTGCAGGAACGATGATGGCTCAGCTTCCGGTAGAGATTTTCGAGGAAGCAGTTTTGAAAGCCGTTAAACTAAACGAGCGTTTTATTCCACCTTATGAATCGGGTGCTTCGCTATATATTCGTCCATTTTTATTTGGAACCGGTGCTCAGGTTGGTGTTCGTCCAGCCGATGAGTATTTGTTTATTGTCTTTGTAACTCCTGTTGGACCATATTTTAAAGGTGGTTTTCAAACTACCCCATTTGTAATTATGCGTGAATTCGACCGTTCGGCACCACTTGGTATGGGAAAATATAAAGTAGGTGGAAATTACGCTGCTAGTTTAGTTGCCGGACAAAAAGCGCACGAAATGGGATATTCTAACATATTTTACCTCGATGCCAAAGAAAAGAAATATATTGACGAATGTGGTGCTGCCAATTTCTTTGGAATAAAAAATAATACCTACGTTACACCCGAATCGGCATCCATTCTTCCATCCATTACCAATAAAAGTTTGATGGTACTGGCTCAGGATTTAGGAATGACTGTCGAACAGCGTCATGTGCCAGTGGAAGAACTTTCAACTTTTGAAGAAGCCGGAGCTTGCGGTACTGCAGCTGTTATTAGTCCTATTGAGCGTATTTACGACTATGATATGAAGATTACCTATATGTTTGCCAAAGATGGAAAACCGGGACCTGTATGCGATAAACTATATCATAAATTGCGTGGAATTCAATACGGTGATGAACCAGATACACATGGTTGGGTGACAGTGGTGGAATAAAAGTCGTATTAGCCAATGATAAAAAATAAATTTAAGGTAATTTCTGTCATTCTGTTATTAATTATTACAGCTGTTACCTGTATTCATCCTATTTTTCCGCAGGAACAAATTTTACAACACTTAGGAACACTTTTGCTTCTTTTGCTTCTTTTTTTTGATATAAAGAGGGATTATTTAAGTAACTTTTCTTTTCTATGTTTATCGTTGTTTGCGTTATTGCATATCATTGCTGCACGATATATTTACTCTTATGTTCCATACAATGAATGGTTTAAATCTTTATTTCAAATTGATTTAAATACTATTTTTCAGGCTAAAAGAAATCATTTCGACCGATTTGTTCATTTTTCATTTGGCCTACTTGTGTTTCCATTTCTTTTTGAAATCTTTGATAGAAAAAATGCCATTAATTTAATGCTTAAGATTTTTGTAGTTTGGAGTTTTATTCAGACTTTCAGTATGATATATGAGATTTTTGAATGGTCACTTACTTTGCTAATGACAAGCGAATCAGCCGATTATTATAATGGCCAACAAGGAGATATCTGGGATGCGCAGAAAGATATGGTTTTTGCGATGTTTGGCTCAACAATTATGGCTATTATTTATTTTATAAAAGGAAGAAAAGCAAATTCAAGATGATACTCAAATCCGAAGTTTTCCCAATAGGTCAAATTACAAAGCCACATGGTGTAAATGGCGAAATGTCATTTTCGTTTACCAGTGATGTGTTTGATAGCGAGGATATTCCGTATTTTATTTTTGAAAAAGAAGGGATTTTGGTTCCATTTTTCCTGGATGAGTATCGCTTCAAAAGTAATACTACAGGCTTATTGAAACTAGATGGGATTTCGACCGACGATCAGGCTCGTGAATTTGCTGGTTTGACCATCTACCTGCCAAAAACCTATCTTGATAAAGTCGAAGATACTGAAATTGAGCTTGATTATTTTGCCGGATTCAAATTGGTGGATGCAGAAAAGGGAGAACTTGGAATTATATCCGAAGTGGATCAAACTACTGAAAATGTGCTATTTGTAATTCCAACTGCCGATGATGAATTGCTCATTCCTGCCGGCGAAGAATATATCGAAGAAATTGACCACGACAAGAAAATTATTTACGTCCGGCTGCCCGAAGGATTGCTGGATTTATAACTCACCAATCCACCAGCGGTTTATAGAATTCCCGATAAGTCATGTCATTGGAGAAAAAATTGAGCCGGTCGAGCATACCGGCAGAAGTTTTGTAGCCGTAAGCCAGAATAGCTGTAACGCCCGTTTCGCGGCAAACTTTTTCAAATTCGTGATATAGTTTTATGCCGACAATGCTGTGTTGGTATTCGGTTTTCACGGCACAAAACCAAATCATAATCGCTCCGCTCACCATTTTCTCGCCACTTATAAAACCTTTGATTTCTCCTTCGGTTTCATAAACCAAGGTCAGGCATCGGTCATTCACAACCAATTGTTCAATCCACGAACGGTCATACGGAACTTCTTCGTTGTACTTGAATGGTTCCATGTCCAGAATATGGTGAATCAAATCTATATCATTCTGATTTGCCTTGCGAATGGATTGAGTTTTCATTTGGTTGCCATGTTGTAAACAATTTCTTTTACCCACCCTGCCCATTGCTGCTGTGATTTTGATTTGTCGAAAGTCTGCCACGGAATGGGTTTGCCAATTCTGATAGTGAATTCTTTTCCCCGTTGTTTGAAAAGTTCATCCACCAAATACAACATTTCGATATTTATTTTAATTTTCAAAAATTTGCGGAGATTAGCCAGATTGTAAAAGAAATTTGAATTCCTAGCTTCAAAATATACCGGAACCACATCGCGTTGAAATTCAATGGCTTTTGAAATGAAGTTTTTCTTCCATTCCAAATCAACAATCTTCCCCTTTACTTTTCGGGAGCACATACCGGCCGGATAAGTAATTAAATGATAATCGGACTCGTATAATTCCTTCATTTTTACTGCATAATCTTTACTCTGAGAGCCGACTTTATTGACCGGAACAAACATTTCTTTCAATGGCTCTACGTTCATTAGTATGTCGTTCGAGAAAAACTTAATCTTGTTATCATATTCTTTTCCAATGATATAGCCGGTAGTGATTCCATCGAGGCCACCCAGCGGATGATTCCCGACAAAAATATATTTCCCCCCTTGGGGCAGGTTTTCTTTTCCTTCAATTTTGATCGAAACATGTAAATCATTAAGCGTTGCTTCTATAAACTCTAGATTTTTTAAACCCGGATATTTACGCAGAAATTCATTCAATTCATCTTCATGTACAATGCGTCGTAAATAATTGACAAGAAATGTTGGAATCTTCGTGTTCGGTACTTTCTCCTTCAATACCTGGGCAATATTAATACTGATTATCGTTGTTTCGCTCATATTATGTTGGTTTTTCGACTCCTGCAAATGTACAAAAAAATGCGAATTAAATGAAGTTGAACTATATTTCTTCATTTCTTGAATATTTAAGATGATTTCTATGTCTGTACAATTTGATATTATTTCCCCACTTTTATGTCATTTTCTAACTTTAATTTCTGATTTTATTTAAGTATCTGTATAACAGGAGTATAAAAATTAGAGGTTGAAATAAATGTGTCGTTCTAATATGTTGAAAAGTAGTTGAAAAGTGCTGATTTTAAGATAATAAGCTGTTGATAAATTTTTTGTGGGGAAATGTGGGGAATTCAAAATTAAATTCATACTTTTACCGTTGAAAAATTATACCCAATTCGATATGTCAACATTTATAGGAAAATATGAAGCAAAAGCCGATGTAAAAGGAAGAATTTTTATTCCTTCCAATTACCGTAAGTTATTGCCCGATACTCAAAAAGAACGGGTAGTGTTGCGTAAGGATGCTGAAAACGACTGTTTGATAATATATCCCGAACATGTGTGGAACGAAATGGTTGGTGATTTTAAATCGAAGTTGGATGAGTGGAATCCTACCGACCAGTTATTGTTGATGCAATTTGTTTCCGATGCTGATTGGCTTGATATTGATTCTCAGGGTCGTATTTTGATTTCCAAGAAAAACCTGCAACTCATTGGAATTGAAAATGCTGAAGTGTTATTTGTCGGAATGTTAGATAAGTTTGCTGTTTGGAGTAAAACCCGGTATGAACAAAATAAATTATCCTCAACAGATTTTGCTGCTTTGTTGAAACAACGAATGATGAAAAAATAGTTTTTAATCAATAGTTTATAGTAAAACCAAAATTATTAAATGACCGAGCCAATCTATCATATCCCTGCATTGCTGAATGAAACCATTGGTGGGCTGAATATTAAACCTGATGGGGTTTATGTGGATGTTACTTTTGGTGGTGGTGGTCATTCAAAAGAAATTTTGAGTAAACTTGGAAAAAATGGAAAGTTGGTGGGTTTTGATCAGGATGAAGATGCTGTAAAAAATAGTATTGATGATTCGCGGTTTATTTTTGTTCGAAGCAATTTCAGGTATATGAAAAATTTTCTCCGGTATCATAATATTGAAAAAGTGGATGGCATTTTAGCTGATTTGGGTGTGTCATCGCACCATTTTGATGAAGCTGAGCGGGGATTTTCGTTTCGGTTTGACGGTGCACTCGATATGCGTATGAATACAAAATCGCCTCTGACTGCTGCGGTTTTATTGAATACTTATTCCGAAGAGCAATTGGCGGATGTTTTTTATTTGTACGGCGAATTGCACAACTCCCGGAAAATTGCCCGAACGATTGTCAATGCACGTTCGAATGCGCCTTTCGACAGGATTTTTCCATTTATTGAGGTGCTGAAACCGTTTTTCGGTCGTGAAAAAGAAAAGAAAGATATGGCGCGGGTTTTTCAGGCTTTACGCATTGAAGTAAACAGGGAAATGGATGTGCTGAAATCATTGTTGGATCAAAGTCTTGAAGTACTTAATCCCAGTGGAAGGTTGGTGCTGCTGACCTATCATTCATTAGAAGATCGATTGGTAAAGAACTTTTTTCGGAGCGGAAATTTTGAAGGAAAACTGGAAAAAGATTTTTACGGAAATATATTGTCGCCTATGAAAGCGATTAATAATAAGGTGATTGTGGCTGATGAAGCAGAAATTGCACGTAATCCGAGAGCAAGAAGCGCAAAATTACGGGTTGCTGAATTGAAAAATTGAAAAAATGTCCTGGTTTAAGAAAATAGCAGAAGCAGTTCGTGGTAGCGAAGATTTTTCGGATATTAAATCCAGTAGTCTTCGTGATATTTTGAATGGCGATATTCTGACAAAGAAATTTTTCCAGAAACAATATGGCTTGGTAATCATGATTGCCGTTTTGGCTTTTCTGTATATTGATAACCGCTATTATTGCGAAACTCAACAAGCTAAAGAAATTGAATTAAAAAAGAGAATTCTGGATGCAAAATATGAATCGTTGACTATTTCGGCAGAATTGATGGAAATAAGCCGTCAATCGAATGTAATGAAAGCGGTGAATGACAATGGATTAGGACTGATTGAAAATACAACACCACCAATTGTTATAGAAGATACCATACCAAAGAAATAAATGACTGAAAAACGTAGAAATATTGTCCTTCGGTTTGGCATAGTTTACACAATTATATGCCTCTCATTTGTTTTGGTTCTTTATCGAATTGTTAAGATACAATTTGTAGAACGTAATCAGTGGATGGCATTAGCTGCAAAAAGCGTGAAAACCGATATTGTTGTTAAACCTAACAGAGGAAATATTTATGCCTGCGATGGTCGTTTAATGGCCAGTTCCATTCCTACTTACTATGTTTACATGGATTTACGAGTGCCGGCATTGCATGAAGATGAAGGTGCGCTTTTTACAGAAAATATAGATTCATTATCCATTTATTTATCCAGCTTTTTTCGTGACAAAACACCCACCAATTATCGATTATTATTGACAAATGCCTATAAATCTGGTGTGGGTGAATTCCAACTTTCTGAAAAGCGAATCTCGTATGCTCAGCTTAAGCAACTTAAAACATTACCATTATTTCGTTTAGGTCGAAACAAAAGTGGATTGATTACTAAAGAATATTTCAAGCGCGTCAGGCCATTTGGATCATTGGCACAAAGGACCATTGGAGATATTTTTGCTGATGAATCAAAAGGCGGTAAAAATGGAATTGAGTTGAGTTTTAATTCCAGCCTGATCGGAACTCCGGGTGTTTCAATTCGTCAGAAAGTGGCAAATAATTATATGGAAACTGTTCAGATTGAGCCAATTGATGGCATGGATATAAAATCAACTATCGATATAGATTTGCAGGATATTGCCGAAAAAGCCTTGATAGATGGCGTGAAACAGTTTGATGCTGCGGTCGGGTATGCCATTTTAATGGAAGTTCATTCCGGAGAAGTAAAGGCCATTGTGAATATGCAGAAAAACAAAGATGGTTCTTATTCTGAAAACAGAAATGGTGCTGTGTCGGATATGACTGAACCGGGTTCAACGTTCAAAGTGGCCTCGGTGATGGCTGCACTGGATGAAGGAAAGGTTAAAATGTCGGATACAATCAATACTTTTAATGGACAATTTAAGTATGGTAATCGCACCATGACCGACCACAACGCCAATCATGGTGGTTTTCACAAAATTACCCTGGTTCAGGCAATTTATGGTTCTTCCAATATCGGAGTTTCACGAGCTATTGTCAAAGCGTATGGAAAAGATCCCGGAGCTTTCGTGAACAAATTGTATGCCATGAAACTGAACGAACCGCTGAAACTGGAGATTCCCGGCACTGCCAAACCCTTTATCCGCCATCCGAATGATAAATCGCACGAATGGTCTGTAACTACATTGCCATGGATGTCTGTAGGTTATGAGACGCAGGTTCCGCCTATCTATACCTTGACTTTTTATAATGCCATTGCCAATGATGGAAAAATGATTCGCCCATATTTTGTGAAATCAATCAGTAAAAATGGTCAATTAGTAAAAGAATTCACGACTGAAGTAATTAATCCTGCCATTTGCAAACCAACTACCCTCAGCGAAATCCGCTCAGCCTTACTTGGAGTTGTAGAAGATAAGATGGGAACCGGAAAACCTGTTTTTTCGAAATATGTTCGAATTGCAGGGAAATCGGGTACAGCACAGGTTTGGACAAGTGGCGGAAATACCGGAAAGCATCAGGTTGCATTTTGCGGATTCTTTCCGTACGAAAATCCGATGTATAGTTGTATCGTAGTAATGCGCGAACCTGGAATTGGTCATGCTTCCGGGGGACACATGAGCGGCTTGGTGTTCAAAAATATAGCGGAGCGTGTTATGGCCTTAAACTCAAATCGCAAGCCGACACATGTTGGGTTGGATTCTATCAAGGCTGAAGATTTATGCCCGAATACAAAAGTTGGTTATTATAAAGCAATTCAAACGGTTATGTCCGGTTTAAACTTGCCCCTTGCATCAAATTCAACGGATTGGGTAAAAACCTATGCTAAACAAAATCAAACGGCTGTTCAGCCTATAACTGTTTCGAATAAAGTAATTCCGGATTTATACGGTATGGGAGCAAAGGATGCAGTTTATATTCTTGAAAATATGGGCTTTAATGTTCAGGTACAGGGAAGAGGAAAAGTTATTTCGCAAAATATGAAACCGGGAACTTATTTTAAAAAAGGAAGTTCTGTAATGATTAATCTTCAATAATTCAATTTGTTACAAATGGCAAATATGATATTAGACGATATACTGCAAAACGTGAGTCTTCAAAAAGTAATTGGAGAAACCGAAATCAGCATTAAAAGCATTCAGTTCGATTCGCGAAAAGTAGAATCGGACAGTGTTTTTGTTGCAACCCGCGGAACTGCTTCTGATGGTCATCAATTTATCCCGATGGCTATTGAAAAAGGCGCAAAAGCAATTGTGTGTGAAGAAATTCCAACTGAAATCAATGCTGAAATTAGCTATATAAAAGTTGATAACAGTGCCGATGCTCTTGGAAAAATGGCTTCTGTCTGGTATGATTTTCCTTCTTCCAAAATGACTTTAGTTGGAGTGACCGGAACAAATGGTAAAACTACTATTGCAACCTTATTATATCAGCTTTTCCGAGAATTGGGGCATAAATCGGGACTTCTTTCAACCGTTTGCAATTATATTAATGATACAGCAATTGAAGCAACTCACACTACACCCGATGCGTTGGCATTGAATGAGTTATTAGCTCAAATGGTGGATGCCGGTTGCGAATATGCTTTTATGGAAGTCAGCTCCCATTCAGTTGACCAACGACGGATTGCCGGACTGGAATTCGATGGCGGCATTTTTACGAACATTACCCGCGATCATATTGATTATCACCTGACTTTTGAAAATTACCTGAAAGCTAAGAAACAGTTTTTTGATGAATTACCAACCGGAACATTTGCTTTGACTAATGCTGATGACAAAAACGGGTTGGTTATGCTTCAAAACACAAAAGCAAAAAAATATAGCTATTCGCTTCGAGGCATGGCTGATTTTAAAACCCGCATTTTGGAACATAGTTTTGAAGGTATGTTGCTTGATATGAATGATAAAGAAGTGAATGTGTCGTTTATAGGAAAATTCAATGCAAGCAATTTATCGGCTGTTTTTGGTGCTGCTGTTTTACTTGGACAGGACGAACTGGAAGTGTTACGCATTATTAGCTCGTTGCATTCGGTTTCAGGTAGATTCGAAACCTTGCATGCACCGTCAGGTTACACAGCTATAGTGGATTATGCTCACACACCAGATGCTTTGACGAATGTAATTGGAACGATAAATCAGATTTTGCAGGGAAATGGTCGTTTGATTACGGTAGTGGGTTGTGGTGGAAACCGCGATAAAGGAAAACGTCCGATGATGGCTCGTGAAGCGGTAAATGGTAGCTGGAAAGCCATTCTGACATCGGATAATCCGCGTTTTGAAGAACCTCAGGATATTCTGAATGAAATGTTGGCCGGATTGGATCCTGTTGATAAAACGAAAAGCCTAACGATTGTTGACCGACGGGAAGCTATCAAAACTGCTTGTGCATTGGCTCAGGCCGGCGATGTGGTTCTGGTTGCAGGCAAAGGTCACGAAGATTATCAGATTATTCAGGGTGTAAAACACCATTTCGACGATAAAGAAGAAGTAAGAAAATGCTTTTAAAATAGAACGATTATGATATATCATTTATTTCAGTATTTAGAAAAAATATTCACATTTCCGGGTTCGCACTTGTTTAATTACATTTCGTTTCGAACCGGATTAGCATTTATTTTGGCACTTTTGCTTTCCACCATGTTTGGTCGGCAGATTATTAATTATCTGCAAAAAAAGCAAATTGGTGAAACCATACGTGACCTTGGGTTAGAAGGTCAGATGAGCAAGAAAGGTACTCCGACTATGGGTGGAATCATCATTATTATTGCCATTTTGGTACCAACGCTTTTATTGGCGAATCTGACGAATACCTATGTACTCTTAATGATAATTACCACCATTTGGTTGGGACTAATTGGATTTCTGGATGATTACATTAAAGTTTTCCTTAAAAATAAAGAAGGATTAAGTGGTCGTTTTAAGATTGTCGGACAGGTTGGGCTGGGTATAATAGTTGGTTTAACCATGTATTTAAGTTCAGATGTTGTTATTCGGGAGAATCTTGAAGTGAAAGGTATTACCAGTAATCGTGTTGAATACGTTGTGTATGCCAAGCACAATGTCAAATCGACTAAAACAACCATCCCATTTGTAAAAAACAACAACTTTAATTATGCCGATGCATTCAACTGGGCAGGTAAAAAAGCCCAACGTTACGGTTGGATATTATTTGTTTTGGTTGCCATTTTTATTGTTACAGCTGTATCGAATGGAGCCAATCTGACGGATGGACTGGATGGATTGGCCACCGGTTCTTCGGCCATTATGGGAGTTATTTTGGGGATATTAGCCTATGTTTCAGGTAATATGAATTATGCCGGATACCTGAATATTATGTATTTACCGGGCACTGGCGAATTGTTGATATTCGCCGGAGCATTTATTGGTGCTACAATCGGATTTCTTTGGTACAATGCTTATCCTGCTCAGGTTTTTATGGGTGACACCGGGAGTTTGACTTTGGGTGGAATTATTGCAGTTTTTGCTATTGTTATCCGAAAAGAATTGTTAATTCCAATTTTATGTGGTGTATTTTTGGTTGAAAGTCTTTCAGTTGTGCTGCAAGTAAGCTATTTTAAATTGACTAAAAAACGGTTTGGAGAAGGAAAACGCATTTTTAAAATGACACCCTTGCATCATCATTATCAAAAACAGGGAAATGCCGGTATTCAGGCATTATTTCAACGCCCTATACAAGCTATGCCCGAATCAAGGATTGTAATTCGTTTTTGGATTGTGGGGATTATTTTGGCAGCAGTGACCATTATCACATTGAAAATCAGGTAGACCTCACCCCATCCCTCTCGAATAGGAGAGGTAGAAAGTTGAAAATAAAAGATATGAAGAGAATAGTTGTTTTAGGCGGAGGCGAAAGTGGTGCAGGTGCAGCAGTATTGGCTAAGAAACAAGGCTTTGATGTTTTTCTTTCCGATTTGTCGGAAATAAAAGCTGAATATAAATCTTTGTTGAACAGCAATGAAATTGCGTGGGAGGAAAAACAACACACTGAAGAATTAATTCTGAATGCCGATGAAATTATTAAAAGCCCCGGAATCCCGGATAAAGCTCAATTAATCAAGAAATTGCGTGCAATTGACACTCCGGTAATTTCGGAAATTGAATTTGCCGGTCGTTATACCGATGCCAAAATGATTTGTATAACAGGCAGTAACGGTAAAACTACCACCACGATGCTGGTGTATCATATATTGAAAAATGCCGGATTAAATGTTGGTTTGGCTGGTAATGTAGGTCAAAGTCTGGCATTGCAGGTGGCTACACAGAATTTTAATTATTATGTGGTTGAACTCAGCAGTTTTCAGTTGGATGGTATGATTGAATTTAAAGCTGATATTGCTATTTTATTGAATATCACCCCCGATCATTTAGACCGGTACGAATATAAATTTCAGAATTATGTGGATTCAAAATTCCGCATTACACAAAATCAAACGGCGAATGATTCCTTTATTTTCTGGGATAATGATCCGGTAATCAAGGCGGAACTGGCAAAACGAAATATTCAGTCAGCCATGTATCCGTTTGCCATTGAACGAAATGAAAAAACAAAAGCGTTTATCGAAAACGATGAATTGATTATACAAACTCTAAAATCAATATTTACTATGCCAACAACAGAATTAGCACTTCAGGGTATGCACAACACCTACAATTCAATGGCAGCAGGACTTGCAGCTTCTATCGTACATGTTCGTAAAGAGAGTATTCGTCAATCCTTGCAGGATTTTCAGGGGGTAGAGCACCGACTGGAATATGTGGCGACAGTCAAAAACATACGTTTTATCAACGACTCGAAAGCCACCAATGTAAATTCTTGCTGGTATGCTTTGCAGAGCATGAAAAACCCGGTTATACTTATTCTTGGAGGTACTGATAAAGGCAATGACTATTCCGAAATTGAAGAATTGGTAAAGGAAAAAGTGAAAGGGTTGATTTTTTTGGGGTTGGATAATGCGCCTTTGCATACATTCTTTGATGGAAAAGTTCAGAATATTGTTGATGTTCAATCGATGGAAGATGCTGTAAATGCTGCATATAAAATGGCCGGTGAAGGTGAAACCGTTTTGCTTTCACCATGCTGTGCAAGTTTCGATTTATTTAATAATTATGAAGACAGAGGTAAACAGTTTAAAGCTTGTGTCAGAAACCTTTAATTAGTTGACAGTTAATAGTTGTCAGTGTATGGAAACTTTATTTAAACGATATTTAAAAGGCGATAAAATCCTGTGGGTTGTTTTCTTAGCTTTGTGCATTCTGTCGATTATCGAAATGTACAGCGCATCAAGCACATTGGCCTACAAGTCATCAAATCATGCAATGCCTGTAATACGTCACGTCGGATTTCTGACTGGTGGAGTGATTATTGCTTTTATCGTTCACATGATTCCCTATCGCTGGATTCGGATTGTGTCGTATCTGGGACTTGCACTTTCGGCAGTTTTGCTGGTATTTGTACTTTTTAAAGGACATAGCGAGAACGATGCAGCACGTTGGTTAGTTATTGGTGGAGTGCAATTTCAACCATCAGAGTTAGCCAAACTCTCGGTAATTATTGTGGCAGCCGACCTAATATCCCGAATCAGAGATAATACCAAAGACGAATGGATTTATTTTCGCAATACAATTATCATGTTGATTGCCATTTGCGGACTTATTTTGCTCGAAAATTTCTCGACGGCAGCCATTTTGTTTATCGTGGTTTTTATCATGATGTTTATTGGTCGGATTTCGTTCAAATACCTGGGTTCAATTGCTGCTATTCTAATTGTATGTATGGTGCTTGGTTTTGTTGCTGTAAAAGCTCTGCCTGAAAATTCACTAGGACCGTTTAAACGAGCTAAAACATGGGTTGCCCGCATTGAGAGACATTCCGACAAGGGAGCTAAAGAAAGTAAATATGTAATTACTGACAAAAATCGTCAGGAGATTTATGGTCAGATAGCCATTGCGCGAGGTGGAGTTTTTGGCGTTTTTCCCGGAAATAGTGTCGAGCGTGATTATTTGCCTCAAGCATATTCTGACTTTATTTATTCTATTATTGTTGAAGAGATGGGTTTGATTGGTGGTATTGGAGTAATTATTTTGTATTTGATTTTGCTTTTTCGTGCGGGGCGAATTGTTATGAATTGTTCCTCGGTTTTTCCTGCCATTTTGGTTATGGGCTTATCGCTAATGATTGTACTTCAGACTTTTATTAATATGTCGGTAGCAACCAGTTTGATTCCGGTTACAGGGCAACCTTTGCCGTTGATAAGTCGAGGCGGTACATCCATTCTGATAACCTGTATTTATTTTGGTATAATTTTAGGAATTACTCGCCAGATTGTTGCTGACGATCAGCCAAATGGTTCATTTTTAAAAGAGGAAGAAGAACAACTTCCTGTGGTTGAATTGGAGAGTTTGTAGAAACCCCCTAAATCCCCCAAAAGGAGGACTTTTTGAGTGTGGAACCTTTGAATATGAAACTGGTTTGTAGTTCATTAATTATTGTGTAAATTTGCAAGAATAAAGTCTTAAATAATATGAAACAATTTCTTCATCCAACTGATATTAAACAAGTCTCTCAAATTCCCTTTTTGGGGCCTAGGGGGCTTCGGATTTTAATCAGTGGAGGCGGTACCGGAGGACATATTTTTCCGGCTATAAGTATTGCCAACGCATTGAAAAAGCAACTTCCGGATGCCGAAATTCTCTTTGTTGGAGCACTTGGGCGAATGGAAATGGAGCGTATTCCAGCTGCCGGTTATCTTATTAAAGGTTTACCTGTGAGCGGTTTCGACCGTAAAAATATGCTTCGTAATATTAAAGTTTTGTGGAATTTAGGACGGAGTTTGATTTTGGCCCGCAAAATTATTAATCGGTTTAAACCCGATGTGGCAATTGGGGTTGGTGGTTATGCAAGCGCTCCTACGCTTCGTGCTGCGTCGGCTTTTGGAGTCCCAACGGTTTTACAGGAACAAAATTCGTATGCGGGAGTAACCAATAAATTACTTGCAAAGAAAGCCAAACGGATCTGCGTGGCATACGAAGGTATGGAAAAGTTTTTTCCTAAAGATAAAATAGTCCTAACCGGAAACCCTGTTCGACAGGACTTATTTTCGATAGCACCTAAAACAAGTGAAGCTTATAATTTTTTCAATTTAGACCCGAAAAAGAAAACTATTCTGGTTGTAGGCGGAAGTTTGGGAGCGCGAACTATCAATCAAAGCATTATAGCCGGACTAAATAAACTGGCAAAATTTGAAGATGTTCAGGTTATCTGGCAAACAGGTAAATTTTATATTAAAGATGCCCGTAAAGCAACCGAATGTCACACAACAAGCGGTTTGTTGGTTACTGATTTTGTGTCACGAATGGATTTGGCTTATTCTATTGCCGATTTAGTGGTTTCCCGAGCTGGTGCAAGTTCTATTTCGGAACTGTGTCTGTTGGCAAAACCGGTCATTTTGGTTCCTTCGCCCAATGTGGCTGAAGATCATCAAACACAAAATGCACTGGCATTGGTGCGAAAGGATGCAGCAGTAATGATAAAAGATGTTGATGCCAAAGAACAATTGGTGGATAAAGCACTCGAATTGATTAATAATGAGACGGAACTGAAGAAGTTGAGTAATAATATTCTGAAACTGGCTGAAAAAGATTCAGCAGACAGAATTGCAAATGAAATATTAAAACTAATTTGATAATAGCCAATTTCAACCAATGGATTATTGATTGAAAATAATTGCTATTTGAAAATTGGAAATAGAACAAAATGAACAAGTTTACACAATATTACTTTTTGGGAATAGGTGGCATTGGGATGAGCGCATTGGCACGGTATTTCTATACCAAAGGCTTTCGTGTGGCCGGTTATGACCGAACCGAAACCAAGCTGACTTCGGATTTACAGGCCGAAGGAATTGCTGTTTGTTTTGACGAAGCTGTAAATCAGATTCCGACACGATATATAAAACCTGAAAATACACTGGTTGTTATTACACCAGCTATTCCACAAGATCATCCTCAACTTAAATACTTTCAGGAAAATAATTTTACGATTCAAAAACGTGCTCAGGTATTGGGTAATATTACCCGTCAGAGTAAAGGTATTTGTATTGCCGGAACACACGGAAAAACGACAACTTCTACCATTACGGCACATTTATTGTATCAGTCGCAGGTTTCGTGCAATGCATTTTTAGGTGGAATTGCCAATAATTACAACAGCAATTTGTTGCTTTCATCCGAAAGTAATCTGGTGGTAATCGAAGCCGATGAATATGACCGTTCGTTTCATCAACTTTCGCCTTATATGGCGGTTATTACTTCTGCCGATCCTGATCATTTGGATATTTACGAAACAGCCGATGCTTTTCGCGAAAGTTTTGAGCATTTCACTTCCTTGATTCGTGCAGGTGGTGCTTTGATTATGCGAAAAGGAATTGATATTGTTCCAAAATTGCAAAAAGGAGTGAAACTTTATACCTATTCAATGGACGAAGGCGGTGATTTTTGTGCCGAAAATATTCGCACAGTGAAAGGCGAAATTCGTTTTGATTTTGTGACTCCAACAGACCGAATAAACGATGTTCGACTTGGAGTTCCGGTTCGGATAAATGTAGAAAACAGTGTGGCAGCGATGGCATTAGCATGGTTGAATGGGGTGTCGAGTGAAGAAATTCGCACGGGCATATCATCTTTCTCAGGGATTTATCGTCGCTTTAATGTTGTTTATAAAACCGATAAACTGGTTTTCATGGACGATTACGCGCATCATCCAAGTGAGTTGAAGGCAAGTATTTCTTCCATTCGAAATTTGTATCCTGATCGCAAAATAACGGGTATATTTCAGCCACATTTATATTCAAGAACACGCGATTTTGCTCAGGCTTTTGCAGAAGCGTTATCACAACTGGATGAATTGATATTGTTGGATATTTATCCTGCCAGGGAATTGCCGATTGATGGTGTTGATTCTGAGCTTATTTTGCACGATGTTAAACTAAAAAACAAAACTTTGTGCTCAAAAGAAAATCTATTACCTTTGCTGAAAGAAAAGGACTTAGATGTGTTGGTAACTTTTGGAGCAGGTGATATTGATAAATTGGTACCGTTGATAAAAGAGCAGCTTAAATCAAAATGAATTCGGTCTGGAAATACATATTGATTTCGTTCTTTAGCATTGTGCTGTTGGGATATATAGGATTTTCAATCTGGCATTTTTCAGGCAGAAATCAGGAAAAAGTATGCGGGCAGTTAGTTGTTGTGTTGGATAAAAATCCGGGGTCACAATTGATAACAGAGAAAGAAGTTATTCAGATTCTGGAAGCAAAAGAGTTAAATCCGTATGGTAAAACCGTAAAATTCATTCAAACGGAAGCAATTGAAGAGGTATTGCGTAAGAATCTAATGATAAAGTGTGTTGAATGTTATAAATTACCTTCGGGGAGGGTTGATATACTCATTCAACAACGCGAACCGAAATTCAGAGTAGTGGGCTTAGGTAGTTATTACATTGATGCTGACCGTAAACCAATGCCAGTTTCACCGAATTATGCGGCTTATGTGCCGGTAGTTTCAGGACATGTAACAGTTTCGATGGTTTGCGGAAAAATGTTTGACTTTGTGCTTTTTCTCAAGGATAATGCGTTTTGGAATGCTCAGATTGAACAAATTTATGTTCGTGAAGATCAGAAAATCGAACTTGTTCCCAGGGTTGGAGATGCTATTATTTTGTTGGGAACCCTTGATAATTATCAGAAAAAGCTCGAGAAATTGCGTAAATTGTACGCCAATGGCTTTAATGTTATTGGTTGGAATAAATATAAAGTGATAGATTTGCAGTATAAAGATCAGGTTGTTTGTAATAAAAAAGAAAATCTATACTTACCGCTTAAAGTTATAGTTGACTCACTGAAAAGAGTGGACACATTGAAAAAAGACAGTATAATTGCCAAAAAAATATGATTTCAAATAAAGTTGTTGCAGTAGATTTTGGAAGCACGCGTATTTCGGTTATGGCAGCCGAAGTTCTTGAAAGCGGAGCTGTGAAAGTATTTTCGGAGGAATCAAAACCTTCGGAGGACGTGAAATGGGGAATAGTAGAGAAACCTACCGGTGCATCATTTAAAGTGAGCGAATTACTAAAATTACTCACTAACAGTTCCAAAATAGGGAGTATTAGTTTGGTTTCGGTTGCTGTCGGAGCAAAAAGTATGAGAATAATTCCGGTAACTGTTAGCCGCTCGTTAGGCAAACTTTATGAGATTACCGATGAATTATTGCTTGATTTGCTCGATGAATGTAAAAAAAATACAAATTCAACCAATCTTACACTATATGAGCTTATTCCAGTATCCTATACCATTGATGGAAAACAAATGGATGATCCGGTTGGACAAACTGCGAAACAAATTAGCGCTACATATAATGTTGTCGTCGGAAATTCACTTATCAAGGCTGAATTAGAGCGTTGTTTCGATAGGACAGGTGTTCTGATGGAATATAATCCCTTGGCAATTGAGGCTTTGTCTACAGTAGTTCTCGAGGATGATGAAAGGGAAATTGGATGTGCTTTAATAAATCTCGGAGCAACTACTACTACATTGGCAGTATATCATGATGGTATTTTGAAAAATTTCATCGTAGTGCCACTTGGTGCAAACAATATTACAAAAGATATTCAGGAGTTGGGAATTAATGAAACCAATGCAGAGAAACTCAAATGTTTGAAAGGTTTTGCTATGGATTCATTGGTTGAAGAACCGGTTTATATTCAGGTGGCAGCTGTTGAGGAAGGAGCAAAGCCGGTTAATATTTCAACCAAGTTTCTGGCAACGATAATCGAGGCACGTTTAGAAGAAATTCTGCAACCTGTTTTCGACATTATTTCAAACCTATCATTCACCCTGGAAGCCGGTATTGTGATAACAGGTGGTGGCGCTAAACTCAAGAGTATAATTGAATTTATTGTTGAAAAAACGGGAATAAATGCACGTCTTGGAGATCATTCAGACTGGTTGTCGGAAGATACTGATAAGAAATTCAACGATCCAAGTTATGCTCAACTAATCGGGACTATCTTGTTGACACATGATAATCGGGTTGAACATCCCGAAGTAGAGATAATTTTGGAAGAAAAAAAGCGAGATAAGAAACTTCCGGGTAATGGTTTGATTACTAAACTGACCAAAAGATATGCAGATTATTTTAGTGGCGAGATTCCATTTTAAGAATCAACAAGATTACAATAAACTGCATGTCAACAATAAGAAATAATTTCGAATAATAAATAAAAATATGGGATATTTAGACGAAAGTTTGCCATTGGAATTGCCGCTTGTCGACAGTTCAATTATTAAAGTGATTGGTGTAGGCGGAGGTGGCGGAAATGCTGTAAATCACATGTACCGACAAGGAATCACCGATGTATCCTTTGTTGTTTGTAACACCGATAATCAGGCCTTGCGAAAATCGCCCGTGCCAATCAAGATACAACTTGGAGCTGATACCACCGAAGGGCTGGGAGCGGGTGGGAAGCCTGAAGTTGCTAAATTAGCTGCCGAAGAATCTATTGAAAAGATTCAGGAGCTACTGAAGGATAATACTAAAATGGTTTTTATCACTGCCGGAATGGGTGGTGGCACCGGAACTGGAGCTTCACCTGTCGTGGCTAAAGCAGCTCACGATTTGGGAATTCTCACCGTTGGTATTGTGACTATTCCATTTGCTTTCGAAGGAAATATGAAAATTCGACAGGCACTAGAAGGTGTTGCAGCTTTAAGCGAACATGTTGATGCTATTCTGGTGATTAACAACGAAAAACTGAAACAAATCTATCCCGATTTGGAACTTTCCAATGCATTTGCCAAAGCGGATGATGTGTTGACCAATGCAGCTAAAGCTATTGCCGAAATTATTACCGTTCCGGGCTATATAAATACTGACTTTGCCGATGTATACAGCATTATGAAAGATGGTCATGTAGCCATTATGAATACAGGTTATGCTTCGGGCGAAAACCGTATTACAAAAGCAATTGAAGATGCATTGAATTCGCCACTCCTGAATACCAGTGATGTGAGTGGTGCAAGCAAAATTCTTTTGAGTTTATATTGTTCTAACAGCGACCAGATTCGTATGGAAGAAGTGGAGCAAATCCACGAATTTATGTCGAAAGTCGGTCCAAATGTACAAGTTATTTGGGGTGCCAGCTTTGATGAGGAACTGAAAGAAAAAGTGAAAATTACCTTGATCGCTACCGGTTTTGAAGTGAGTGATATTCCCGGAATGCCTGTTGCTATTGCAAAAGCTCATCCACATAAACCAACTACGATAAATAGTGAACCATCGAGCTTCTTTAATTTTGGGAAAAAAGACAAAAAAGAGGATGAAACAGAAACTGAATCAGATGATGAAGAACCGGAAGCACTAAAACCTGACATAGATAAAACCTTTAATGAATATTATGTGAACTCGCTTCATCCAGACCCTGAAAAAGTTCCGGAACTAGAACCAGAGCTTTTTGTTGAACCTGTAGTTGAGACAGAACCAGAACCACAATTGGAATATCCTGTTATTAATCTGGATGATTTGGACGATGAATCTACCTTGAAAAAAGTGGTGAATATTCCGGCATGGAAGAGAAGATTGATGAAGTAAGAAGTCGGTAGAAAAGATATATACTTAATAAACGAACAATGAACGAATTATTTGATAAAGTTAGTGGCGATATAAAAACTGCGATGTTAGCCCGTGATAAAGTGGCTTTGGAAGCCTTGCGTGGTATGAAAAAAGAATTTTTGGAAGCAAAAACTGCCAAAGGAAGCGATGGTAACCTTTCCGACGAAGTGGCTGTGAAGATTATTCAGAAAATGCTGAAACAACGTAAGGAATCAGCTCAGATCTACACCGAACAAAACCGTCCGGAGTTAGCTTTAACTGAATTGGCTGAGGCAGCCGTTATTGAAAAATACTTACCAGCCCAAATGTCAGATGCTGATCTTGAAGCAGCCGTTGCAGCAATAATTGTTCAAGTTGGAGCTACCGGTCCCCAAGATATGGGAAAAGTAATGGGAGTAGCCAGCAAACAACTTGCCGGTAAAACTGAAGGCCGGTTGATTTCTGAAAAAGTAAAAGCATTGTTGGCGAAATAAATTTTTGAAAGCTAAAAAATAAACTCCCGCATTTCTATTGAAGTGCGGGAGTTTATTTTTCTATTGTTTCATAATTTCCTGTTGGTGTCTCACCGATTCTTCGTGAATTGCGACTAAAACATTTTTCATAAACTCTCCATCCAT
>JBAWXD010000023.1:0-29047 GCA_037144275.1 Paludibacter sp.
CACCAGAAAACCTAAAATATTCTGTATCATCAATTTAGGGGTGCTGAGTAGTTACAAATCTTCGTATTATCTGTTGAATTGCAAAAATAACTGTAGTATAATCTCATCTGTAATGACGATTTAATTGTTTGGATCAACTAGTTAAAACTTTATAAATTAGATATCTGTACAAAAAAAAACGGGATGTAATTTGACTCACATCCCGTTTTACTCATAAAATAGAAGATATTACCGTACAACTACTTTTGAAACTGATTCATTAATCTTAACCAGATAAATACCCCTTCCAATGCTTAATGTAGCATTATCGCCTGTTAATTTAGCTGAAGCAACTTTAATCCCACTTACAGTGTATACATCTGCAATATCGCCTGGAGTAGCATTCAAAATTACCAAACGGTTATTTTGATCGGAGTAAATCAAAGCTTTGGTAGTACTTGGAGAATTTACAGCATTTGGAGCCATAACTGGTGTTGCAAAATCTGTTCCTCCTAAGTAAATAAGTGCCTGAGTACCATCAAAAACCGGACTGGTAATGGCTGTAGGTGCAACAGTACCCTGAATACCTAAGAATTGAACAATGGCATTTGTTTGAGTAGTCGTTGCAGTAGGAGCTGTTGCTAATGTTAAGCTGGTTCCGGAAATAGCAGATACAGCAACATTGGATATTGAAGATCCGTTTGCATACTGACCTACCATCAAATAATTTAATGTTGTGTCTGCATTCAATATAATCGGATTATTAGTCATATAGGTACTGGTTGAACGAACTACCGGCACATAATAATAAGCAGAACCGGTAAACATGATTGAACCCTGTGGCAAACTTGCAGCAGTAGTTCCATTGTACAATGAAGATGCCAAAGTAGTTACACCACTAACTGAAGCAACCCAGTTTGCAAATGCAGTACGTCCTGTTGCTGCAGTATATGTTCCTTTTACTATTGGTTTTACAGGAAGTGTGTATTTTGCGCTATCCACAGCCAGATTATAGAATTTCTTTGGGAATAAATAAGGAGCAGGTGTATTGCTGTTCAATAACTGATAATTCGTATTCCAACCGTAATTACCTTTAAATCTAACTGTTGAATAATCCTTAATATTAATGTTTATTGACTGTGATCTTTGTTTAATCAAGCGTATATTACTTCCCAAAATTAATGTTCCGGGATTTGTTTGAGTGCCATCGCCAAGATTTAATGTAATTGAGCCTGAATTTCCACTCACTGATGACATAATAAAATTCATTTGAGAAGTATTTGCGCTGGCAGCTGTTAAATTATTACTTGCAGAAGCATAAGTGGCAAAATCCAGCGTTCCATTAATATTATATACAAAACTTCCCTGATCGTTAGTCGTAGGAGTTTCTCCGGCATGTAACCGATAACCGACATAAACTGTTACGCCCGGGTCAATTGTACATGTTTTGGTTGCTCCAACACATGTATCTGCATTTTGAATTGACAAGCCGATACCGTTATGGATAAGCAAAGACATGTTTTCTTTGATATTCACGCTCGTATTAGCTACAGTTTTCATATTGCAGCTAGGCATTATTTGTGCAATATTAAATTTATAACCAGTTACTGAGGGAGAGGACGTTTTAACAGTTATACTATTTGCCACATTACTATACAACACTTTTATTCCACTACCTGCACCGGCAGGAACAATAGTTTGTGTATCACCGAAAATTCCATCATTTATGATTGTGTAATCTCCTGTTCCAGGAGCTGCACCATTAAAGCCAAACCAAAGGTTTTTTGCACTACGAAAATTTGTAGTCGCATTAAAAGTGCCATTATTACTAATGTTTGCACAATAAAAATCAGAAGCTTGTGTAAGAATTCCACCTGTATTCACTGTTACATCGCCGAATGCAACCAAGGTAGCCGAAACTCTTAGAAAACCATTAACATGCAGATTTTTACAGGTTGGATAAAACTCCAGATTAACTAAAGCATTGGTAGATGTTGTTGGTTGCGACAAAGTAAGGTGAAGTGAGTCTGAACTTATTGCAGTCACATAAGTTCCGGGAGCAAAACCATAACTTGCACCACCTAAAACTTTATTTCTCACAGCCATACCAATCGCAATACTTTTAGTTTTAGCAGGCAGTGTAAGAGTTGAACTACCGGCAACAATTGAGCCGCCAGTTACCGATGTTGTACCGGCTACAGTTCCCATTCGTTTACCTGTAGGAATCCAGACATTCGTAGTAGCACCCGGAAGCACGGTTGCAGCAGTTAAGTTTGTGCCATCTGAAATGCTCCAGTTACTCACAGTTGCCCAAAGTGAATCGGTTACTTGAGTGAACACATAGTCACCAGCAGCTTGACCATAACTTTTTGTTCCGATTCCAATAAGGAAAAACAAAACCATCAAAGAAGTAATTAGTTTTTTCATAAAATTTAATTGTTAGTTTAATTTTTAAAGTAAATTTATTAACGTCAAAAAAACTATGTATACCGACTTTATATCTATGCAAACACAAACCCAAATATAACACACATAAATAAAGACGTATAAGCTAAATGTTTGTAACGCCTTATTGTCCAATAAATCAAATTATTAACAATAATAACAATTAAACACACTCCAATTTTACTAAAATTTCAGTTCTACATATTTAATCCGCTGCCTCCGCCAAGTGTAAACAACATGAATCCTACCATCTTTTCCCTGAATAATGCTCGGGTAGGAATACTGCGAAACGGGTGAATCTTCCAAGGTCAACACCATTTTCCAATGAATGCCATCGTTTGAAACGGCGATGTTCAAGGGTGTACGAACACCCTTTGGTGCTCCGGGAGGTGTTGAAACTGCATTGTAAATCAACACTTGTCTGCCATCTTGTAACGTAACAGCATCGGTACCTGAATTATTGTTGGGCAAATCGGTTAGCGACAGTGGTGTCCACGTTTCGCCTTTGTCGGAACTCCATGCGGTAGCTATTTTTCCATTGCGCGTGCGACAAAGGATTTGTAAGCGGCCATCTTTATGCGTCAGAATACTTGGCTGAATGGCCTGAATAGTTTTTTGTTTACCACCTTCGCCCGATTCAGCATCCACTTTCACCGGACCAACATTCGGAATCATATCCTGAGTCAGCACGGCACTATCGGCTGCCAAAGGTCCTACAATATGTGTTTTCCGTCCACCATCTTCGGCAATTTCAAAATGGATTTTCCAACCACCTTTTTCAGTACTCGAAGGCGCTATGGCTTTTCCATCCACATCCACTATTTTATTTTTGATGGGTCCCAAATAACCGTCCGGAAGCTGATAGGCCGGACTCCAGTTACGACCGCCATCTTTACTCTTTTTCAGATACCCCACCCAATCGGCCACGTTATTGCCAATTTTATAGAAAAGGTATAATGGACCATCTTTCATTTGATATAACACCGGATTATAGCAGGCTTTGCGCAATGTTGGGCTAAAAATCCCATCGGCAGCCATTGCAGGAGCCGACCATTTGTCTGAGCCTTTATCCTTGCGGCAGGTGTAAATGCACACATCAAGTGCTCCTTCGCGGGTTCCGCCAAAGAATGCCGTTACTAAATCGCCGGCTGTTGTTTCGACAATAGTAGCCGAATGCGCTTGTGGAAAATCAGCTTTTTCGTACAAAAACTCATTGGTCACAATGCCTTTGGGTTGTGGTATGGCTACATCGAAAGTGTAAGAGCCCGAGCCAACTTGCTGTACTTTTCCGTTGGGCAAATGAACTTCGGCAGTGGTATTTACCGGAACAGTCACTTCCCAGTGAAGTTTCATCAAGGTCCTTTTCCAATTACTGACTACCTTTCCATAAGGCGTGATATATGAAGTATTGGCAAATTCCAAATCAGGAATTTCAAAATTTGGTTTTAGAATGATGTGTTTGAAAGCCGTTTTGTTGTAATCACTTTTTATCCCTCCCAGATTTTCATAACTCCAGGTCAGCAAGTCGCCCAAGAGCATTACGTGGTTGGCTGAGTTCATGGCCGGATCAGCCGTATTTCCATTCCAAAGCTCCCAAAAGGTAGTTGCGCCATTAGCTGCCATATAGCCCCACGACGGATATTTGGTGTTTGAAGCCAGCGCAAAAGCCACGTCGGCACGTCCCATTTTGCTTAGTTCGCGCATAAGCCACTGAATGCCCACTACGCCGCAGGTAATGTTCAAATCGCCGGTACCAATTTGCAATTTGGTATTAGCCGGAACGCATTTGAAAAGAACGTTTTTGGCCACTGTATCAATATATTGTTTTGGCACCATACCAAATGCCAGAGGCAGCAAATTAGCTGTAGCCGTATTGTTTCCATAGAAAAGCGAGTCGGTGCGGAAGAATTTTTTATTGAAGCCATCCTTCATTTTTGCTGCCAATGCGTCGAATGATTTTGCCTCATTTTTCAATCCCTTAACCTGAGCAAAACGAGCCATTACGTTCAGAATTTTATAGTAATAAGCCGTTGAAATAAGCGTTCCATCGGTAATGCGCTTCGGATCCTGACTATGAATCATTTTCAGATCTTCGGGCGGCATGCACCAGTCGCCATACTCGTCTTTGGTAATCAGATAATCGGGCGTCTTGTAGTTTTTTTCCATGTGTGCCATCCATTTTTTGATGTACGCGTAATTGTCTTCAATGGGCTTTTTATTTCCAAACTGCGTGTACATCATGTCGCACATAAATGGTAGCGTGGCCGGCCAGGTAACATTGTCGGTGTAATAAGTCAGATAAACCGGCGCCACATCAGGGATACAGCCGTCGTAGCGCTGTGCATCGTGGATATCGTTGCTCCATTTGGCATAAATAAGGTTGTTATCGAACAAGAAACTCTCGCCCCAGCAGCCCATAGCACGGTCGCCCAACCAGGGTTGACGCTCATCGCGCTGTGGACAGTCCACAGGCATACCTTTGTAATTGTCGCGCACCCCCCACCATGCATTTTTCAAAACCTGATTCAACACTGCGTTCGAAGTCGTTAATGTTCCCAGATTTTCCATTTCGTCGCTCACCACTTCGGCTGTAAAATCAGATATTGAAGGCGTGTATTTCAGTCCGCTAACTTCCACAAAACGGAAGCCATGATACACAAATGCCGGAGCCCATTCCTCGCCAGCAGCATCACCTTTCAGTATATATTTGTCGGTACATTTTGCCGAGCGTAAGTTTTCGGTGTACAATTCACCATTCTTTTGAAGCGTTTCGGCAAAACGCATTAGCACAGTATCACCTGCATTTCCGCGAACTTTGATACGCAACCAACCTGCAATGTTTTGACCTAAGTCAAGAATGTATTTATTACCAAGCGGCTTGATAGAAACCGGCGTTATTTTCTCCAACACTTTCATGCCCGGCATCATTTGAGCACGAAGCTGGCCTTCCGGAAAGCGTACACGTTGCGCATTTCCCCATTTGGAATCGTCGAAACCAACCTTATTCCAGCCTGTCAATTCTTTGCGGGAATCGTATTCCTCACCGTTATATTCGTTATTGCTACGAATAGGTCCGTCGGCAGTCAATTTCCAGTTATCTTTTGTGCCAACGGTTTCTTTGGTACCGTCAGTATATTCAATAATAAGCGACATTCGAGCTTTTGGGTAGCCATAAGTTGGAACTTTCCACGGTTTGTAGGTTTGACGCATATTGTAGAAAAGACCATTTCCGAGGGCAATTCCGACTGCATTCTGAACTTTTTGCAAAAGTGAAGTCACATCGTAAGTGTTATACAAAACGGTTTTGTCGAAACCTGTTTGTGCCGGTGCTAACACCTGCTCACCAACGCGTTTGCCATTAAAAAATAGTTCGTAAAGTCCAAGTCCGCAAATATGAACCGTGGCGCGACGAATTTCCTTTTTTGCCGAAAATTCTTTACGAACATAGCGTGCCGAAAGGCGACTGTTGTAGGTTTCATCGTCCCATGGCATGGCTTTATCAAGTCCAATCCATTGAGCAGATTTCCAGTCGGTTTCTTCCAGCAATCCCATGCTCCACGAAGCTGTTTTACTCCACTCACTTTCGCCTTTGTTGGTCCACACTTTTACTTTCCAGAAAAATGCTTCATTGCTTTTCAAGTCTTTTCCTGAAAATGGAATCCAAAGCTGCGTAGCTGTTGAAACTTTCCCGCTATTCCACATATCCGCTTCGTCTTTCGCTAGCTTTTCAGCACTCGAAGCCACCATAATCTGATAGGCTTTTTGCAGTACGTTTTGTTCCGAAGTAGCTTCTATTTTCCAACTAAAACGTGGTTTTAGAGCGTCAATACCCAATGGGTTAGTCATCCCCTCCGTTTTTAGAGCGGTAACAGAAATAGTTGCAAATAAAGAGGAATAAAAGAAAATAAAAAATAAAGCCCCACCTAACCTCCCCAAAGGGGAGGAACTTAAAATTAGTTTCATACGGTATTTTTTAATACTATTTTCTTGTATAAGAGAAAAATTATCTTCGATACAGACTATCTAAGTCCCCCTTCGGGGGATTTAGGGGGCTTCTTTCTTTATTAACCGCAATCAGTACACGGTCATTATCCGAGTTATAACCTGTATCGATGGTGAAATTAGTCACTTTGCTATCGAATTCGCCAATAAATTGCAGTTCACCATTTTTTGGATTGAACCACCAGCAGTTTTTCCTGGCACCGCTGATTTTCGACAAATCGACTTGCATTGGGCGGGCTGTGTAGTTGTAAACCAGCAAATAATCATTTCCACGAGTTGCAATGGCACGATCGTAACGCTCGCCGTTTTGTCCGGCAATAATGTTTTGATCAGGAACACGATCAAAAAATGGAAATGCAAGTATCAGCTTTTTCAAATACTTCATTTGCATATATCCGGGATCTTCCATGCAGTCATACCAGGCGCGTTTTGCTCCATAAGAACCCGGCACACCCGGTTTGTAGAACTGCATAATGGAATTGTGTCCGTAAGTATGACCAAACGATCCGGCAAATACCGACCAGTAAGCATAACGACGCACATCGTTGGCATTCCAACGCACTTCGTTAAAGTCGTGTAAACCCTGCGGAATATCCTCGTAAACAGGCTCGCCATCCAGAACCGGTTTGATTGGCGTCATGGCCAAACTCTTTTCAGTATAGCGCCAGTTATCTTCTTCGGTATTCTCGGCAATGCTGTAATCACCGTCACCTTTGCGCTGTCCGTAGCGGCGATGACCGCTTTGGAACATATTGAAATCGAGCCACGAAGCATTATTGAACCAGGTCGCCGAGCACGTGCGACCACGTGGGTGGTAAGTCATCAAATGGTTTTTATCAACTGCCTTTATGGAATTTGCCAAGGTTTCCCACACTTCAGTTTTTACGTCACCACGAATATCGCCACCAATAAACCAAATGATATTGGGTGAGTTTTTGTAACGCTCGCCCAGAAACTTTCCGTAAGCCTGCGCTTGTTTTACATCCATTTGTCCGGCATTGACCAAACCACCCCAAATACAAACCATACCAATGTAAATACCTTTCTTTTCGGCCATTTTGATGATATAATCCATGTGATCCCAATATCCGTAAACGCCTTTTTTATTGATGTTTTTGAAATCAAAACCTTCGGGCATCGACGATTGTCCGTAAATATTATAAGCCGGAACATCGTTGATAGTTTGCACCTGAATAACGTTGTAGCCGTTTTTGCTGCATTCGTTCAAATAGAACTCCGCTTCATCGCGGTTCAATCGTTCGGGCAACAACCAACCGGTATCACCCAACCAAAAGAAAGGAGTACCATTTTCGTGTTGCAGGTAGCGGTGGTTTTCGCTGACTTTTAGTGCACCGTTCTCCCAGGGTTTAGTAACCTTCGTTTGTGCTGAAGTAAAAAAAGTAATGAGTAAAAATGTGCTTAAAATAAGTTTTTTCATGATTTTTATTCTTTTACCGCAGAGTACGCTGAGTTTTTCGCAGAGACTTTGCGGAATCTTTGCGTGGTCTGCAGTTTTAATTTATTTACTTTGAATAATATAGCTTTTCCCTGCTTCCGTTTTTAAATCGTAAAGATAGGTCTTTTTCAGAATTACAAGATTCAGTTTCGCTTCTTTGCTGATCAAAGGTATACCGGTTTCCGGAACGTAGAACAATGGATTTGGGTTTTCGCCTTTCGCAACTTTTAGTCCGATACATTTAAGTGGTGTAAGCGACCGTAAGCGGCAATTCCCTCCATTTCGCGAGCGAATTATCACCTTTTCCAGTTTACCGTTACTCCATTTAATATCCATTTCGAAACCACCACGGGCTATGAGTCCTTTCACTTCGCCGTTTTTCCAAACCGATGGCAAAGCAGGAAGCAGGTAAATAAATCCGTCGTAACTTTGCATCAACATTTCGGCAATTCCAGCGGTGCATCCAAAATTTCCATCAATCTGAAAAGGTGGATGCGCGTCAAACAAATTGGGGTATGTTCCTCCGTGTTTCGGCTCGTTTCGAACTAACGAAAGTTGGTCGGTAATGAGTTTGTATGCATGGTCGCCATCAAGCAAACGTGCCCAGTAGCACACTTTCCAAGCCATGCTCCAGCCGGTGGATGGATCGCCACGGTGAATAAGCGACGTGCGTGCCGCATCGAAAAGCTCCGGTGTGCGGTAAGGCGAAATCTGACCTCCCGGAAATAATCCCCACAAGTGCGAAACATGTCGGTGAGTATCGTCCGGATTATCCCAATCGTACATCCACTCCTGCAATTGTCCCCATTTACCCACCTGAAATGGAGCCATTTCTTTTAATCGATTTTGTAAATGAGTAGCAAAATCAGCATCAGTATTCAACGCTTTGGAACTGGCAATAATAATATTCCAAAGACTTGAAATCAGCTCATTATCCATAGTCACGCCTCCAGAAATAGTAGATTTTCCACCGCTGCCGGCATGCGTATTTTCCGGCGAACTACTCGGGCAAAGTATCAACCAGCTACTTTTAGGCTCTTTTACCATTACCTGATCGAAGAATAGAGCGGCATTTTTCATGATTGGATACACCGATTTCAGAAATTCCAAATCGCCGGTGTACAGATAATGTTCCCACAAATGACGGCTCAACCATGCACCACCGGCTAGCCACATGCCCGAAGGCGATTTATCGATAGAACCCGTTACGCGCCAGATGTCTGTGTTGTGATGCAACACCCAACCGTCAGCACCGTACATGGTTTTGGCACTTTCGGTACCTGTTTCACTCACTTCTTTGGTCAGTTTAAACAAAGGTTCGTTGAGCTCGGTCAGGTTAGTCACTTCTGCAGGCCAGTAATTCATTTCCAAATTGATGTTGGTGGTGTATTTACTGTCCCACGACGGAAGCATTTTGTCGTTCCAAATTCCCTGCAAGTTTGCAGGTTGTCCACCCGGTTGCGAGCAGGAAATAAGCAGGTAACGGCCATATTTGTAGTAGGTTGCCACCAAATGAGCATCGTTGGTTTGGGCAAAGTTTTCAACACGTTTATCGGTGTTTTCTTTCGACAGATTTGAACCTAAATCCAACGACGATTTATCCATAAACGATTTAAAATAAGCAATATGTGCTTTTTTTGTGTCAGTGTATGAATGTTCCAACGCTTTACTCAAGTAAGCTTTGGCGCGTTCCTGTGCGTCGCCGGTAATGTCCTTATAGTTATTGAAATTAGTAGCAATGGAAACGTACAGAATGGCTTCGTCGGCATTTTCCACCGAAAGCACACCGTCTTTGCAGGTCAGTGTTCCGCCCTGAATGTTGGCTGTTACACGTCCCTGAAATTTTATTTTTCCTTTCTGACCTTCGTGGTTGGCAGCTATTCCATCTAACGTTATGCAATTGCCATCAGTAGCAATAAACACATCCTGATGTGGGGAGGTCAACATAGCATTGAATGTGATTTTGCCTTTTATTAAAGCGGTCAGCCGAATCACGACCACCTGATCGGTAAACGAAGTAAATGTTTCGCGTTGGTAAGTCACACCATCCACTATGTAGCTGACTGTCGTGCAAGCCGAATCGAGATTCAGGTCGCGGTAATAATCTGTATATCGGGCATGTCCGGGGAAAGAAATTCGTAAATCGCCAAAAGGTTGAAAAGGCATTCCCTGATTGGTGGCCGACATTACTTTCTGAGTAGCTAACGCTTGTGCTTCCACGTATTTTCCTTCAAAAACAAGTTCGCGAATCTTGGGGATATTGGTCAACGCTTCCGTATTGGGGTTGTTGTTCGGACTGCCTGCCCAAATGGTGGCTTCGTTTAATTGAATTTGCTCTGATGCCGGATTGCCAAAAACCATAGCCCCCAATCGTCCATTTCCTAATGGCAAAGCTTCTGTCCATACCTGAGCCGGACGGTCGTACCAAAGTTTGTAATCGTTGGGTTGAGCCAGAAATGAGGATGTACTGCAAATGATTGAGAAGACAAGTATGCAGATTTTTTTAGTTTTAGATGTCATTTACAGGTGTTTTTTTACTTTCCAAAAGTAATATAAATGACGTAAAAAACAGGGTTTTGTACCCAAAAAGAAAGGGTCTGACTAAAAATAAAAAAGCAGCATAATGTGACTTCATGCTGCCTTTTCAATATTTTGGATAAATATTCTTTTTTATTGCTCTGCTATAATGAATTGAACATCGTAGGTTTTGAGCCATTCAATATCTTCAGGTTTAATTTTCGAATCGGTAATCAGGTGATTGATAAGTGATAAAGCTCCAAGACTGGCAAAGGCATTTTTTCCTATTTTGCTGGAATCGGCAACCAGATATACCTCATTGGCCGATTCAATCATGGCACGTTTTACACATATATCGCTTATTCCGGGGTAAGTGAGCCCGGATTTGAGTGCAATACCGGCCGTTGCCAGAAAAAGTTTATCCACATGCAGATTTTGGAAAAAATCAGCCGCTTTCTGACCCGTAAGCGAAAGTGTCGGAGCTTTAAACTCGCCACCGGTTACAACCACGGTTATACCGGCCTGAGCTCCCAAAATAAGCGCGATATTCAGTGCATTTGTAATGACAGTGAGGTTGTTATAAGTTGTCAGCAACTTTGCTATTTCGGTTGTTGTAGATCCCGAATCCAGAATAATTGCTTCTCCATCGTGAATATATTCAACGGCTTTACGGGCAATCATTATTTTTTCGGTGATGTTTTCCTGGTTTTGCAGACTGAAATTGCGAACGTTCAGATCAATGTTTTTGAGATATGCTCCGCCGTGTTCCCTAACGATAAAACCATCTTTCTCCAAAGATTCCAAATCCTGTCGGATTGTTACTTCGGTAACTTTGAAAATCCGGCTTAGATCCATTACTTTAGCATGACCATCTTCGCGGATGAGTTCAAGAATTTTATCGCGGCGTTGATTCTGAAGCATAGATTTTTAGATGATTGATTTTCGGTATTGAGCCAACTGAGTGATTGAGATAAGCTTAATATTATGCTCTTTAGCTACTAATACCAGATCGCTCAGGCGAGCCATGCTGCCATCGTCGTTCATAACTTCCACAAGGATTCCACATGGATTAAGCCCGGCAAGCATTGGTAAATCTACCGAAGCTTCGGTATGCCCCATACGACCTAAAACACCGTCAGGATTGGCTATCAATGGGAAAATATGTCCGGGACGACCTAAATCTAGGGGTTTTGTAGCTTTATCAACAAGTGCTTTTGCCGTTTTTGCACGATCGGAAGCCGAAATACCCGTAGTGCAGCCATGACCAAGCAAATCAACCGAAACGGTAAAGGCAGTTGCTAAAGTTGCTGTATTGTTTTGTACCATTCTTTCGAGCGAAAGTTCCTGCGCGCGTTCTTCAGTTATGGCAGCACAAATCAATCCACGACCAAACTTAGCCATAAAGTTTATGATTTCTGGAGTAATCAAATCGGCAGCTGCTATAAAGTCGCCTTCGTTTTCGCGGGCAACATCATCAAATACCAACACTACTTTTCCTTTTCGGATGTCATCAATAGCTTCTTCTACCGAATTAAATTTTTCAGACATAATATGTTTTATTGCTCATTTTCAGGCATTTTTAGTTTTTTATGCCTTCTATTTATTTTGAGTGCAAAGATAGCAATAAATTTCAAAAGAAATTCTGAATTATATTACCCAAAATTAGCTTGAAATCGGTTGAATAAGAACCTTTGTTTTCCATTCCATCCAACACCTTCAAAGTAAACTGAAGATGAAAAGTATCGAAAAGCCCTGAATCTTCCAGTTTTAAAGAGTCAGGGCATGAGAGATTTATTTATGACGATACAAACTCCAGCCAAGGTAGTTGTCTACAGCTTCTTCGAGAATTTCAACCACATTGCTACGAACCATAGCCACGTGATGTTCGTAACCATTTTTACAGATATATTTCAATAACTGTTGTAGATTATCTACGTGAGAAACGGCAATACCTCCATCCATTGCATAGGGGTCTTGTGTAAATGTACCTTCACCTACGTAGGATTTGATGATTCCTTTTGGGTCGTCGGTAGAGATACGGAAATACGAGAATTCACCCGGAGCAACAGCACCTTTCACAGCTCCGAAAGTATTATCTTGTCCTAAAACTGTTCCCAAAACATCAAGCGAACCAATGGTCAGCTCATTCTGCATAAAGCTTTTAGGATAATTACTGCAATGTGTACAAACGCATTTATTACGGTCTGTTCCAAAGTTGTTGTTCCAGTCGAGCAATGCAGGAGCTTTACCCGAAGCAAGCATCAACGCATACATCGAAACCGAACCGGCAATGTCTACTTCGCAAGCACTTGGCATTAATTTTTCACCCAACATGCTCATAGTCAAACATGATGCGCAACCGTAATTATTTTGTAAAGAATCCCAACATTCAATGGTACTGGCATCTATATCATTGGCGGTAATCCAGTTTTCAACAGCTAAACCAAACTTAGCCTGACGAATAATTTTGTCTTCGTGAACGGTGGTGGCAATTTTACCATAGTCTTTAATCTCGGCTAATTTCCATTTCAATTCAGCCGATTGTAGGTTGACTTTGTTAGCAGCTCCCAGAATTTCGGAAAGATCGACAGTAACTACTGTGATACCTGAAGCCTGAAGTATTTTTTCGCTGGCACGAACAGTCTGAAAAGCAGCCGGACGAGCACCGATAGCACCAATACGGGCATTGTGCATACCGTTTACGACGCGGCAAACCGAAGCAAATTTTTCAACATCTTTGTCGAACAATTCGCTGTCGAGCGGATAAGTATGGAAAGTGGTATCGGTAAATGGAATTCCGTATTGATAAAAGTTGTTGCAAACGGAAATTTTACCGCAAAATGCGTCACGACGGCTATGGACATCTACTTTATCATTATCGTCGTCCATGGCCTGAACCAAAATAGGCACGTTCAGATTAGCCAGTTTGATTGCATTTACAATGCCCAATTCGTTGCTGAAATTAGGAAGAACGATAATGATACCGTCAATTTTATCGCGGTTTTCGCTAAACAATTTTGCACATTTTTTTCCATCTTCGTAATTGTCAACACTTCCTGAAACAGTTTCGTCAACGGGAAGAATCACATAATCGTGTCCCAATGATTCAATTTTTGGAAGTAAAATATCACGAGCAGCTAAACCTAGTTTAGCACTAAATATATCCCTTGTTCCAATGATTAGACCAAAGGTAAGTCTTTGTTTGTAAGCCATGTTATGGTATTTTAAGTGTTTGTATGATGATTTGTTTTATTTCAAAGTAGTTCGAAGAACCGCTTTTTTCCATTGCTCATACAGTTCATTTACTTTAGCAATGTCCATTTTCGGCTCAATGTAATCGTTTTGTGTGCGAAGTGCAGCTGCCGAATCTAAATCGGCCAGTCGGTTGAGTGCAAAGCCATTCATCAGTATAGCTCCCAAAGCTGATGCTTCTTCAATGGGACTGCGATTTATCCGTGCCTGGAGCATATCGGCCTGAAACTGCATCAGGAAATTGTTTTTTACCGGACCGCCATCAACCCGGAGTTCCAACAGTTTTACGCCTGATTCCTGAATAAGATTTATCAAATCTTTTACCTGATAGGCAATTGATTCCAGTGCGGCACGAACAATATGTGCTTTGCCGGTTCCACGGTTCATTCCACAAATAAGCGCTTTGGCCTCGTTATCCCACCAGGGCGCTCCAAGTCCAGCAAATGCCGGAACAAAATAAACACCATCGGTACTGTTTACTGAACTTGCCAGCGCTTCTGTTTCAGCAGCCGACTCAATCAGTTTCAGGTCGTCCTGCAACCATTTGATGGTTGCTCCAGTGCAATGAATATTACCCTCGAAAGCGTAATAAACCTTTCCTTTGGCAGCAAAACCGATTGAAGTAACCAATCCTTTTGGAGCTGTAAGAGCTTGTTGTCCAATGTTTAGCATAATGGATGAACCGGTTCCGTAAGTTGCTTTACCCATTCCGTCGGAGAAGCACATTTGTCCCACCAGAGCACCGTGCGAGTCGCCCAGCACGCCGGCAATTGGAATTGGTTGTAAAATGCCATCCATTGTTGTGATCCCATACTGACCGTCGCATGGAAGTGCTTCGGGAAGCATGTTTAAGGGTATTGTGAACAGATTAAGCAGTTCTTCATCCCAACTCAATGTGTTGATATTGAAAAGCAGCGTGCGTGAAGCATTGGTATAGTCGGTGGCATGAACTTTTCCGTTGGTGAAATTCCAGATCAGCCAGCTATCCATAGTTCCCATCAGTAAATGACCATCCTGCGCCGCCTGACGGGCTCCGGAAACATTGTCCAAAATCCATTTTACGCCACTGGCTGAAAAATAAGGATTAATGATTAAGCCGGTTTTTTGAGTGACCATTGGCTCATATCCATCAGCCAGAAGCTCTTCGCAGATTTGTGTTCCACGATTACATTGCCATACTACCGCATTGTAAACCGGATTTCCGGTTTGCTTGTCCCAAACCACTACTGTTTCGCGCTGATTGGTTATAGCAATTGATGAAATATCTCGGTGATCAACATCAACAGTAGAAATCAGTTGTCTTAGAGCATTATAGGTATTTTCAATAATCTCAACAGGATCGTGTTCCACCCAACCCGGTTGTGGATAATATTGCTTATGGTCGATAGAAACACGACCAATCAATGTTGTTTTTTCATCAAACAACATCGCTTTTGTGGCAGAAGTGCTTTGGTCGATGGCAATTGTGTACTTCATGCTTTTTGAACTCAGAGAAATTTAGGTTTAAGAATAGAATTAAAAGGAATTCAACCGTATCAATAAAGAAGACGATTGAATCCTGAATATGTCACCAATTTTAATAAGCTTTTATTTGCAGAATGAGATTGCAGTATCGAAAATACCATCAACATCAATTCCATAATGCTTGAAAATTTGAAGCGGCGTGGCATGTATAGAATTCTCATCTGGAATTCCCAAAATTCGCATGGGTACCGGGCAAGTTTGCGATACAATTTCTGCCACGGCACCACCCAGTCCGCCAAATGTGCTGTGTTCTTCCACCGTGATTATTTTCCCGGTTTCGCGCGCCGCTTTTTCTACTATTTCCCTGTCAAATGGTTTGAGCGTATGCATGTCAATGACACGGGCTTTAATTCCTTTAGCATGAAGTTTTTTGCCGGCCTCAAGGCAATGGTAAACCGTTTCGCCTGTTCCGATAATTGTCAGGTCGTCACCATCAAGCAACAAATTCGCTTTTCCAATTTTGAATTCGCAATTAATGTTTTCATACACATTCGGAACAGCATTTCTGCCCACACGAATATAAACCGGATGTGGATAATCAATGAGCTCTTCTACCAGCTTTTGCGTTTGATAAATGTCGCAGGGAAGTACTATGTGCATTCCGGGGAATGTTCGCAATACGGCAATGTCGTGCAGGCTGTGATGCGAAAATCCCAACGCTCCATAACTTACGCCACCGCTAACACCCAGAATCTTGACCGGATTAGCCGAATAAGCTACATCCACTTTCACCTGCTCCAGACTACGAGCCACGTAAAAACAGGCAGGACCGCAAACAAAGGTTTTTTTGCCCGCCGATGCTAAACCAGCTGCCACGCCTACTGCGTTTTGTTCGGCAATTCCGAGTTCCACAAATTGTGCCGGAAGCTCATTGGCAAACGAGTCAAGTGTTACCGAACCGCGGGCATCGGTTGTTACTGCTATAATATTTTTGTCTTTTTTTGCCAACTCTACCAGTGTGTCAGTAAACATTTTACGGCATGGGATGGTATTTTTGTTTTCAGTGCTCATAGTGGTGTTTTCAAATTTTTAATACGTTCGTCAATTTCTGCAATTGCTTCGGTGTATTGCTCTTCGGTAGGAACACCGTGGTGCCATTTGGCCACTTTTTCCATGTACGAAACTCCACAACCTTTGATGGTGTGCGAAATCAGAAGTTTTGGTTTTGCATTGTGATGATCCATATTTTCAAAAGTTTCCACAATTTCCTGCATGTTATTTCCATCAATATCAATCACTTCCCAACCAAATGCTTCCCAGCGTTCACGCATGGGTTCGAGCGACATTACATCTTCTGTTTTACCGCTTATTTGTAGCTTGTTACGGTCGATAACAGCAACCAGATTGTCCAGTTTGTAGTGACTGGCCGACATGGCAGCTTCGTAGATTGACCCTTCGCCCTGTTCACCATCGCCCATCAAAATATAGGTCTTGTATGGCTTTTCGTCCATTTTGGCTGCAATTGCCAACCCGACACCAACCGACAAACCGTGTCCCAATGCTCCGCTATTGAGCTCAACGCCGGGAATCTTATTGGTAGGATGTCCTGCCAGTTTAGAATTGAACTGACCGTAAGTTTTTAGTAATTCTTTGTCGATAAAGCCTGCCGATGCCAGTACAGCATACAAAGCTTCTACACTATGTCCTTTGCTTAGAATGAAACGATCGCGACCATTCATTTGAGGATTTTTCGGATCAATATTCATGACATGAAAGTACAGTGCTGTTTCCACATCGACTGAGGACAACGATCCTCCAATATGTCCGGATTTCGACGAATAGACAATGTTGAGCACTATTCTTCTGATTTCTTCGGCTTTCAATTGTAAAGCGAAAATAATTTGTTTGCTTGCTTTTGACATATAATATAGTTTCGAATTGTTTCGATTACAAAAGTAAATGAAAATAAACGAAAGAAAAAAGTTTCTGAAATAAAATGCTTGATATTAAGAAACAATAACTTAAATCGCTGATAATGACGTTAAAGTCAAGTTTTTCCAAAGAAAAATGGGTAGTCAGAAGCAAATTCCAACTACCCTTTTCAAATTTGTTAGAAATCTATTTCTTAGCTTCGGCATCAACCTTCTTTTTGGCTTCTTTCTCAGCTTTTAGTTTATTGCTAAAATCTTTATACATTTGGTGCCAGCTGCGACCATTTTCATTGAAGTATTTTTCGCATTTATCTTTGTAAATCTCAAAAATGGCGGAGATTTCAGCTTTCATCGATTTATAATCCACCGCTTCCTCGCGTGCCTGACGCAATTGACTTACAACAAACGCTTCTTCCTTTTCAGTCATATTGGGCACAATGGCTTTGAAACCTTTGAGTGTAAACTGAAATTTACCAATGGTGTACAAATCAAGCACTTTTTCCACTTGTTCTTCTGTCAGGTCTTTACGAAGTCCGGTCATCAGATTTTCGTGCACCGATTTGGGCTTGGTGGAGCAGGCAATTACATCGCGATGTACGTCGGTCATAACTTCTGCTGTTCGTGGATTTATACCTTTCGGAACAATACTGAACGGATGATCGTTGTGCCAGTCGCGCACGGCTTTCATGTGTGCCGCAATCACCGCTTTCACGCGGGCTTCTTTTTCTTTATCGTTCAATTTTAAAGAGTCAACAAAGCTTTGAGCACGCTTTTCCACATCAATGTCCGAATGGAGTTTGGCATCCGCTTTCTTGTTCATATATTTCTCTACCTGAGCAAAATCACGAATGGCACTGGCAGGCATTTTTTCGCCCTTTTCGCCAAAACTGTGCATAGCTACTTCGGGTTCAATGGTCACTTTCGATTCATCCAGTTTAGAAGCATCCAATCCAAAAGTCGGGATAAAAAATTCGTACACCGCCTTGCGTTTGTTTACACCAAAATCATGTCCTTCGGCCAATAAATGCACGTTGGTAAGCTTGCTATCTGCGTTATAGAAGCCCCAAATACGCTGTAAATATGGAAATTCCAGCTCAGGAACCGAGGCTGTCCAGTCTTTGCCATCCGAAATCACGCGAACAGGTTTGGGTGCAAAAGTCGCCATTAATTCCGGGTTGCAAGTACCGCCACAAGCCAGCATGGTCGGCATTCCGCTTTCGCAAGGACAACCGCCGTCGAAGTGGGAAGCCAGATTCACCGTTGGACAAGCGGCCGTAAAGCGGTCGTCGAGTACAGAAAGCTGCACCACCTGCGTGCCACCACCCGAGCCGCCGTTGGTAGCGATCCGTTTTGTGTCAATATCTTTGCGGGTAAGCATATAATCGAGGATGGTCAATCCGTTCATCAGTTGAATTTGTTCGGCTGCCGTGGTGCGGTGAGCTGCCGCTGTTACCTGATATTCCGATTCGCCCCAACCAAACAAATCGTAGCTGACGCAGGTTGCACCCATGCGTGCCAGTGTGCAAAAACGGGTTTGTTCGTCCTTGTTGTAGCGACCGCCACCCCAGTGCCCATTTGGACAAAGAATCAGGGCATGTTTTCCTTTCGTCAGTGGGTTGTATATAGAACCGCAAACATACAATCCGGATAATGTTTCGATAGCGAAATTTTGAACCGAGTAACCATCGTAATTTCTGACTTTCGATAAGATTGGTTTTGAATGAACCCGTTTGGTAAGAACAGAATCAATCTGCAACAATTGACGGAATTCCTTTTTCAAGGCCACGCGACGAACACTCCAGGCAGCTGAATCGGGATATAAACCGTTCAGATAAGTCAGCAGTTTTTTTCCATCTTCGGGCACACGGCGAGGATATTCGTAAGTCTTTATTTTGTAGGTTCTTTCGTCCTGTTTAGCAAACTTATAATCGAAAAGCGACAGTACGTTGTTCAACGACTCTTCCACCGAATACGGACGAATACGGAAATCGGCAAACGGAACCACTTTTCCGGTAGTATCAGCGTCGTATTTCAGCTTCACATTGAAACGAGTACCGATTTCGCGCAACACCTGTCCCAAAGGCTTGGCAAATTGTGTTTCGTAAGTTTGGGCAGAAAGGGAAACGCTGATAAATAAAAGAAACAGCCCCCTAAATCCCCCAAAAGGGGACTTGAAAAATGTGTGTTTCTGATTTTTCATTTAAGTATTTTTAATTTAGACTAACTAAAAGTCCCCCTTTGGGGGATTTAGGGGGCTGGTGTTTCTAACTTTACCCCATTCACATATACATCCGTCATTTTGATATTCTTGTAATTTTGGAAAACGCATTTATGTTTGGCTTTAATGTTGACGTTCGTAAATGTGATATTTGAAATAGGAGATTCTTCCAATCCACGGATTTTTATAGGAATAAGCACGTCAGAACCGGTCACGTTGTTGATGTTGATATTGCGGAAAATGGGTGTACGCTCACTCAGCGGCTCGGCCGGCATTTTGGTATAAAGCATATCCAGCGTAATCGCTTCCTCTTTGATGTTTTGCATCACAATGTTATCCACCTGAATATCTTCCACCACACCACCTCGTCCACGGGTGGATTTGATGCGGATGCCGCGGTCGGTTCCGTCGAATACGCAGTTACTAATCGTCACTTTTTTCACGCCACCACTCATTTCGGAGCCAATAACCACGCCACCGTGTCCGGCCAGCATGGTACAATTGGTAATGGTAATGTTTTCGTCGGCCCAACCTAATTTGCGGGCTTGCAAGTCGCGACCACTTTTCAGTGTGATACAATCATCACCCACAGAAATATGGCAGTTGGAGATATGCACATAGCGGCAAGATTCAGGGTTGATACCGTCGGTGTTTGGCGACAGTGGATTGGCAATGGTTACGCCATCTACCACAATATTTTCACAAAACTCAGGATTAATAGTCCAGAATGGCGAGTTGATAATGCGAATTCCCTGAATACGAATATTTTTACAACGAAGTGGTTGGATAAACGGCGGACGGAAAAAGCGGCGTTGCAAAGCGTCGGCATAATCCTGATTGATTTCTGCACCGATAGCTTTTGCATCGTTTACCTTGTCCCATAGGAGTTGATATTTATTGATATCGCGTTTGCCATTATCTTTCAAATCAATGATAACACGGAAAAATTCGTCCCACCATTTTTTACCCTGACCGTTGATGGTTCCTTCGCCTTTAATCGTGATATTTTCGGCATCTACCGCATAAATCAGCGGCGAAAAGCTATTCATCATTATACCTTCGTGGCGCATTTCTACAAACGGCAAATAATCGTCGAAATTATCTGAAAACAACAAGGTTGCACCCGCTTCCAACTCAATGGTGATATTACTTTTCAATTTGATAGAGCCCGTCAGGTATGTGCCGGATGGAAAAAACAGCGTTCCGCCACCGTGTGCGTTCAATCGGTCGATGGTGCTGTTGATTAAGATCGTATTGATTTTTGAACCATCTGTACATGCTCCGGCAGCAGCCATATCAACGCGTTCGGCACGAGCTGTGAAACAGGAAATTTGGAATAAGGTAATTAAAACGATAATTAATTGTTTCATATTTTTTGTTTCTTTTATCTGACTAATTAGTTGGATGAATGTTTAATTTCTTTCTCAAAAGTATAATTGCCAGCGGCTACTTTTTTTGGTTCTTTTTCTCCGGGTAAATAAACCTCTGCTGAACAATTAAATGGAATTGAAACACTTAATGTGATCTTATCAGCCGTCTGACCGCTTTGAGCGGTCGGACGGATAGCTTCGCGTTTCCATTCCACAGCCACTTTTCCATACAATGTTTGAGTCGATGCTTTTACAAATTTCAAATCACCCACTGGTTCAGGCTTGATAATCAAATGTTTCATGCCCGGTTGTTTTGGATCAATTTGAATGCCTGCTAGCGAACCAAAGAACCATTCGTCGATTTGCCCTAACATGAAATGATTCCACGAAGCTCCCTGACGTGGATCCCACTGTTCGGTAAGCGTGGTGGCTCCAAATTTCAATTGAAAACCGTAGCCTGGTGCATCTTCGTGATTAAACATTTTGTACATCAATTCATTCAGTCCGTTGGTTGCCAATGTCTGGAACAAATAGCGGTTGCCAATATCGCCGGTTGTCAGGCGATTGCCGTGCGCTTTGATATCTTTCACCAGATTATCCAGCACTGCCTGACGGTTTTCGGGTGTTACAATTCCCATATAAATGGCCAGTGCATTGGCAGTCTGACTTCCGGTGGAATATTGTTTGGTGTCTGCATTGAAAAACTTCGCATTCAATGTGTTGCGAACCTCTTCTGCTAAAGCGGCGTAATGCGCAGCATCGTATTTGTTACCAACCATTTCGGCAGATTTTGCGAGGTATTTCAACGCGTAAAAATAATAGGCTGTTGCCACAAAAGGCACCGGTGTATTGCGCGCAAATCCTGCTTTATAATTGCCATAATCGTACCAATCGCCCAAACCAAACGACAATACATGATCATTAGCACGAGAAGTCAAATAATCCACCCAACGACGAATGGGCTGATAGTTATTCACAATCAACGACGAGTCGCCATAGAACTCATAATATTGCCACGGCAAAAATACAATGGAACTCCCCCACTCCGGCGACACACCAAAATCGTCAAACCCTTTGCTGCTACCAAAAATATTATACATCGGAGCAATGGACGAAACCGAACCATCTGGTTGCTGTGCATCCACCATATCCTGCATAATTTTAGGCAGAAATTCCTTTAAGTCGTAATTGTACAACAACACCGGACCATTCAGGTGCAATTGTTCTATCCAGCCTAGTTTTTCGCGCTGCGGACAGTCGGTGAATACGCCCTGCATATTGCTCTGAACCGCTTTTTGAATTAATACATGCGTTTTGTTGAAGAGTTCATTGGAACACTCAAAAGTTGAAATTCGCGGAGCTGAATTATATACAAAACACGATTTGATATCTTTCAACACAGCCAGTTTTCGTAGATTTTTATCTCCTTTCAGCACAGCACCTTCCACCTGAATATATTTAAATCCGTAATAAGAAAAACGCGGATGCCAGGTTTCGTCGCCGGTTCCTTTCAGCACATAGGTGTAAAAATGCGGACGACCGGTTTCGCGTTGATTGACAGCACCATCTGCTGTTACCGATTCGCCGGTAAAAAGAATAATACTATCGCCTTTATGACCACTAACCGTTATTTCAGGATAGCCCGCCATATTTTGTTGCATATCAAATACCATTACCGATGGGTCAATCGTGCGTTTGGTAAATTTTGACGCACTATCACGTTCAGCTTTGGTCAGGCGTTTTACCGATTTAAAGCCAATGCGCTCCATAATTTTAATCGGATAGCCTTTTTGTGGAGTCAATTTGCCTTTTTGTGGTTCCTGAACAACAATGGGTTTCCATGCTGCATCGTTGAATCCGGCGTTATTCCAACCATTTTGCTCCAGTCGGGCATCGTAATCTTCGCCTCCGTAAATGTCGTTGAAGGTTATCGGACTGAATGTATATTTCCAGCTTTTGTCCGAAACGATTTCTTCGGTGGAATTATCGGTATAGCGAATAACGGTTTTGAAAAGCAGCGTCGGTGCACCAAATGACACTTTCAGCTTGCTGTAGCGACCACCTTGCGCGTTGAAAAAGCCATTTCCCAACAAAACACCGAACACGTTTTCCCCTTTTTTCAGGTAAGAAGTAATATCAAAAGTGTTGTAATAAACGGTTTTATCATAGTCGCTCCAGAATGGGGCAAATTCGCCATCGCCTACTTTTTTTCCATTGATAGTCAACTCGTAATGACCCAATCCACAGATCGACGTCACGGCTTCTTTGATCTCTTTTTGTGCCGAAAAAGATTTGCGGAACAAAATACTTCTTTTAGAAAGTGGGTTGATATTTTTCCAGACAGCCTTGTATTCGGGCGTTCCCATATCCCAACTCGGGAACCGCTTTCCGGCCGGAATGTGGGCAGAATCGGAACGGATGGCACCAATCCAGACCCCTGAATCCCCTAAAGGGGACTTTAAGAAAAGGTTCGAAGACAATCCCCCCGATTTATTGATTTCAACTGCCTGAATAAACAGTGAAACCAACAAAAATGCTATCAGAAAAATGTGTTTTTTCATTTTATTTCAATGCGTCTTTAATCAATAGTTTTTCAAGTTTGGCCGACGAACCGGCTTCTTTTCCATCCACCAACACTTTAAATCCTTTTCCCATGTGATATTTATTGCCGTTTTTGTCCCAAACGATAGTCAGATTATGTCCATGATAGAGAACATTGTCCAGACAAAACCAATCCCATTTTCCGGCAGGCACATGCGGATTTACTTCGATGGTATTATCACCACGAGGACGCAAACCTACCAGTCCGGTAATGATCAGGTCGTTGAAAGTTGAATGGTTATAATAGCGGCTGCGTTCCTGATCGCCTTTGAGCCAATAGCCTGTCACTTCGTCGAGGTACTCGCCCACATAAGGCAATCCGCGGTGCGACTGCGACTGCACGTATTTTTCCAAATGGCTAAAATACACACTATCATTGGTCACTTTTTGCGACGAGTTATTCATGAAATTTGCCATAGCTGTCAGCACTTCGGCTGTAGCAAAAGGCCATACAGCACCGTCCCATTCGCATTTCCCCACGCCATGCGTGCGGAATTGTGGATGACGACGTTCGGCAGTAGCTATGCCATAAGGAGCCGAAAAGCCTTTTTCGTCGGCCAATTGCGTCCAGGCGCTATCGTATTTCGCAGTAGTTGGCATATTAAAATACCAGGGCAGATACCCAATAAATTCACGGACATTGGCCAGTGAGTCGGTGCACAGGGTTTCGAAAAATCCTTGTTTGGTGCTCCAAAGCTTGCTTTCAATCAGATTTTTGATTGTATCGGCTTTCAACGCGTAAAGTTTGGCTTTATCTGCTTTGCCAGCCAGTTGTTCGATTGTTGCCAGCGCTTTAGCATTGCCATACATATAGCTATTGATCGTCGGACGACCAAACTGTTTTTTGCGTCCGCCACTAATGGTTTCTTCCATGCCATCCTGCACATCGCCCTGCCAGTACAGGCCATTTTTCAGGCGGTGAGTCGATTCCCAACGGGTATATTCAGCTTCCAGATCGGGGAGCATATTCAGCAGAAATTTCAAATCGCCGGTCACAAAATATTTATTGAGCTGTGCATCGATATTCCATGAACTAAAGGCCATCAACTTTTTCATTGGAGCGCCTTCGTTGCCACGGTACCAGGTGCGGATGCCCTGATTGATATAAGTGGTATCGCGCAACCAGCGGCTTTCGTAGATATGGTGTCCGAGCGCCGAGGAAATCAAATTATATTTATCAGCATAAGTTCTGGAAACAAGAAACTCGGTAAATGCATAACCCACGGGGGTTTGCTTGATATGCTTACGCAAAGTCCACCAGCGATAATAGAACATTTCTTCGAAATTGCGTTGCGGGCATTCGAACAGCGGAATGTTCTTTTCCATCCATTCGGCCGACTGAGCATTGGGAATGGCTTGCGCAATGTTTTCGTCTTCCATCGTATTGAAATAATCCACATAATGACGGAATTTCTCGAAGCTCAGCACCGAAGCCGAAGCATCTTTGTCCATCGATTCGGTTTTGAAACCGGCAATGCGGAATACAGCCAATGGAGCCTGATCGCCGGCATTGGGTACATCATAATCCTGATCGGCAGGCGTGTCTGGCGTTGGAAACGCATTGGATTCGCCCGTACTAAAGGCAATACGCTCGATAGAAGCCACCGGTGCAAAGAACATGCGCAGACCCACTTGTTTGCCATCCAAAAATACTTTGATATTGCGGTTTTCTGCCGAAAGTTGTGCTTCTACGTGATATACTTTTCCAGCCTGATATTTCATCATATTCGAAAAACGGGAACCACCTTTGGCTTGGAACGTACTGTCGGGGCGAAGTTCCAAACGCGAGCAAACGATGCCTTTTTCATCCAGAAATTCGATGCGAAACTGACCTTTGTCGGCTTGCTCAGCCAGCAAATCAAACGAAACTTTCAGTTCTTTGGTAGCGGGAATCTTGCGCACCACTTTGGCAAAGTCGAATGGATCTTTATCGCTTAAAGTCAACCAGTTTTTACCATTTATTTTATCCAGCGAAACCGGCCCCCACAGCGGTGAATAAATGTTCCAATCGGTGAGATCATTTATTTTTGAGAATTTATCCAAATCATCGTTTGCCTGCGTAGTTGGTGTAATTCTTACCGGCACCGGAATGCGCGACACCCACATATCTTCCTTGTTCATGCTGTAGGTCACCCACATATTTTTGTCGTACGGAATGCCGTTACCTTCCTGAATACCACGGGTGTATTGAGGGCCATACGATTTATAATTTCCACCATAGCGCATGGGCGTAATTTCTCCATGTACTAGATTCAAAGTGGTATAATTCAGTCCGTCAGCCGAAGTGGAAATAGCCAATGGCCAGCGAAATTCCGACGGATTGTACACCGTGGCATAGCTGCCATCGGTCAGTCGTTGTCCCCAAATTTTGGCATTGCTGGTCACAAAACCTTTGGCACGACCGACAATTGTATCCCAGGTCTGGCCTTCATCTTCACTTATCGAAGTCAGCGCAAATTTCCACAAGCAAGCCACTTTCCCATTCGGTAAATGGTAATAATTGAAAGCTTTGTATTCTTTTTTTAGCGGAATAATCGGGTCGTTACGGTCCGATTCTTCCACCCATTGCATGCGGTACAATGGATTATCCAGAATTTCCTGACAGGCAGTTACAAATCCCTTGTCTTTACTTTTGGCATAAAATGGATAATCAGTATTTTTTTCGTTGAAAGCATGGTTGTAGTGAATAAAATAAATCGGACCGAACGTTCCATCTTTTTTAATTTCACGCACTACACGTCCAATGCCGTTTCCATCGTTCGGGTCGTCTTTTTTATCGAGTGCCACACCATAGAATGCCATGGTTATCAGTCGTCCTGATTTTGAAACGTAGAAACCTACGCGCTGATGCATGATGGCTGTCAAGTTTTTAGCCACACCCTTATAATCGGGTTTGGTATAACCATCAGGAACTTTGTAAAGTGGAAAAAGCACTTGCGGATTGGTCCATGTATAACCATCGACTGACGTTTGCAAAAATGTTTGCGAAGGTGGAATATGCTCGCCCACCTCACCACTGAGGTATTGCAGGTAGAATTTGCCATTCCAGTAAGCCAGCATGGGTTGGTGATTGTATGTCCAGCCATTGCAGTTGGATGCATCGGGATGTTGGCGATTGGCACGCATCAATTGTATGTTGTGCACACCCATCACCGGCGACAGTTGTCCGTCGTGATAATCAGGATTGGATAAGGTGCTGCCTGAATAATGAATTTTTCCCTGAGCAGAAATTAAGGAAAAGTTCAGACTTAAAATAAGTCCTGCATATAATAATATTGATTTTTTCATTACCGGTTAGTGAAACAAAAAGCAAAGATAATCAAGTTTTATTTCATTTTAGAAATTGCATTGGAGCTTGTGTCTTTTTTTTGTTTCTGATGGGCTTCGTAAGTATTTTTCAGATTCTGTATTAATGATTCCGAAGCTTTGAAAATCGTTCCATGTTTATGTCCGTGGGGAATAGAGATTTGATTGGAAATATTTTGAAAATGAATAAAATCTTTTGTTTTAATAGCCCCAAATGAGAATTTCTGATATTCGTCGAAATAAATAAGATACTCATCCCCTACTCTTTCGACAGTTGGCCCTTCAGTAAAACTTTCTGTAAATGAGTTACTTGCTTTAGAATATGGACCTTCAGGTGCTTTAGAAAAAGCCACTTTCAAATTCCGTTTCGGACGAGAATTATCTTTAAAAACCATTACATAATCTGATTCGGATCGCTTAACGATTGTGGCATCGATACAGCTAAATCCGGGATCGTAAAGCAATTTTGTTTTCGAAATCGTTTTAAAATCCTTTGTTGTAATATAATACAGTCGATGATTATTATTGGCATCTTCCAGTCCATTCGGAAAACGGTTTGGTACACAGGAAGCCCAAACAACAACAAACTCAGCCTTTTTTGTATCATAATACACTTCGGGCGCCCACACATTCACAGTGCTAGGTTCATTTTTCATTACAGGGATAAATTGTTCTTCTGACCAATGAATCAAATCCTTTGAATTTGCATAGCCGAAACCGTAATCATCTTTCCAGCTGCAAGTCCAGACTAAATGAAATGTGCCGTCAGGACTCTGAATTATAGAAGGGTCGCGCAATACTTTTTGCTTTCCGACTTCCGGTTTTAACCAAACACCGGGAATACTGTCCCAATGATAACCGTCTTTACTAACTATAAAGCGTAGCCCTTCGTTAGCAGGCTCATGAAAGGATGTAGATACATATAACTCCTTTTGCCCAACACAAAGCAGATTAAATAACAGAAATACAGTTAAAAGTTTTATTAATCTAATCATTGTTCTTAATCTTTTCAATTTTTGGTCTAAACAACAAGTTTAAGACGTCGACAAATTGAAATAGTACTCATTGCACTCAGTGATTATAGCTAACATCAATTCAATAATATGTTAAATAGTTGACTTTTATTTTTTTTGAGTACATTATAAAAATAAGTGCGTCTTTATTCAAAATCAAATAATATTAATAATTAATTTTTTTACTTATGAAAAACATTTTTACTTATGGAATTTTCCTGTTCTTCTTAGTGGGAATTGGGAATAACGTGCAGGCTACGGCATTTACTTCAAGATTAAGCGGTATAAGTGGCGTTCCTAGTGCCAGAGGATACAGAATTGGTGCGTGGAATGCAAAATCAACCTGGTATGATCCTTCTGTTATTGATACAGCTACTGTTGTTGTTCCAACATACAACGACGATGTAACAATATCTGCAGGTGACAGTATTTATTTAGGAAATACAAGCTATGCTAAAACGTTAACTGTTAACGGTACGGTATGTATGTACAATGGAGCTATGAATATTAATGGCGACCTTACAGTAAATAGTACTGGTGTTTTTAGTATGAAGTCCAATGCGTATTGTTCGAATATCTATAATTATGGAAAACTATGGTGTTACAATACAGCTCCAAACGGTAGCCCAAAATCTCTGTATGTAGGATACACATATGCTGGTTCGTTAGCTGGGGGTACTGGTGATTACACTATTGTGAATGATGGTATTTTTGGTTCATTGAGAAGTAATGCTGTTGCAGGAGTTATTGGTGGAGGATTTTATTTATTATTCTCTAATTTAGCCAAAAGCTTAACAATTCAACATTCTGTAGGTGTTACTTCAGGATATGCATTTTCAATAGCAGCGATCTATCCGGATACAAAAACGACAGTAAGTCAGGATTTTAATTTAAATATCAAAGAATCAATCGCATTATTGAGAACCTCAACTCAACCCTCTTTTACCTTGACAAATGGTGATGTTTTCCTTGGTTTTAACCGAACCTGTACCATTTTCCCAACTGATACAGTTTTTGTAGCAGGTGGTTTTCATGTAAAAGGTGGTTCCTCACAACCAAGTGCAAGTATAGGTAACATAACATATAATGTTTATGGTTGTCTTGATGTTGCAACTTTACATCCAAGTTCAACTTACAATGAGTTTAACTTAGGAGCAACTTCAGCTGCTGGAAATACGAGTACTTTGACTCTTAATGTTGGTGATGGAACTCAAGCCAATGCAGGAACCTTGGTATTAGGAAAAACTATTAAAGTAGTTAGAACTAGTTCAAGCCAAACTGTAACGTTTAATCCAAGCGCTTATTCTACAGTAACATTTGGTTATGCTTCAGCATCACCAACAATCACTTTAACAACAAATGCAGTTGTTGATAACACTCTTTTCCCTACGTCATTTTACAATCTTACCAGCAATAACAGTGTGGGTGGAAGTGTAACATTACCTACAGGACTAAATATCAATGTTAGTAATGCCTTGACTTTGACATCTGGT
>JBAWXD010000024.1:0-28265 GCA_037144275.1 Paludibacter sp.
AAATCTATGGTTATTGAGTAGTTTCCTGCTGTTTGAATGTTTAACTTAGTATCAGTGGCAGCAAGTGCTCCGGTATATCCGGTTGAAGGCATGGCTGTACCATCTACTGTAGGTCCCCAACAGGGAGACCACCCTGCATTGGTTGAGAATTTTAATTGACCAACACTTAAATAACCGTTAAATGTATATTTGGTTAAATTTGTATTGTCCTGTTTCATCATTACAGGACCATACTGACTCCAACTATTTATAGCAGCCGGACCACAAAGGCCAACATTGTCACTCTGAGCAAGCATTTTGCTCGAAAAAATTACACTAATGCATACGAGCATTGTTACACGAAAAAGTAAATTTGTTTTCATTGGAATTTGAATTAAATTGGTTTAAAAATTGATTATTTTTTAATTGTTATTTAGGTTGGATTGCCATACCGAAATATAGCAATCCATATTTTGGTTTTTATCATTATTGTTTTACAAAACTAAGTGACAGAGTTTCGAGATTTGCCGTGATTACATAATTACCTGCCGTGCTAATTGTCCACTTTTTATCATCCGCTTGTCCGCCAATATGTCGATACATGTGGGTATCGTCGGTACGCATATACATATCCTGTCCCCAATCTGAATTCCGGTTTACAGGGAATTTAAATCCGCCGACTAGCATTGGTCCTGTATAACTAAATATGCAGCCATCTGTATCATCTTCAGTCATTTGAAGGGCACTGGTGATGGTCCAGCCAATCGGTGTTGCATCTCCTACCATATATAATTTTTCCCGATAAATTGCCAGAGTATTATCCTGCTGATTCAGCGTAACAGTGTAAAATCCTTTTTTGGGAATAGTCCATTGGTCATCACCGGCAGTTCCACCCTGGTGTGTATAAAAATGTGTATCATCAATACGCATAAACATATCCTGATTGCCAGCAGCGTTGGTATTGACTGGAAATTTGAAACTGCCCGCTTTCAACACACCTTGATAACTGAATACAAACGGATTGGTCGTACTCTGTGTAAGTTTGGTTGCTTTTGTTAAGTCTGATCCGTTTGGTGAAGCCGTTCCACTAATATAAACCTCACTGTATGCCGGATAATTGATTTTTGTAACCGAAGCTGTGAGGTCAAGCAAGCTGATTTCCACCCGGTAAACACCGCTCGATTTAATTATAAACAGGTTATTTGCTTGTCCGGCATCGGTACGATATACTATTTTGGTTGTGTCTGCACCCATGTTATAGGATGGAATTTCCTGTCCTTTGGTAGTTATGAATTTCAAAGTTCCTACATTGAGCATTCCCTGATACACAAAAACAGTTGGGTCAGTTTGTGGAATCAGTTGGAAAGCGTTATTTAGGTCGGTACCTTTGGGCGAAGCAGTTCCATACAGGTAAAGCGTTTTGCTTACCGGTTGATAGGGAGTGGCTTTCAGGCTGATGTTTGTTGATGTTTCGCTGCTTTGAGGGCTGGAATAAATAGTAGAAATTACACGGACTTCCAGTTCCGCTGCTGTTCCGGGAGCACAATTCCAGTGACTGAGTAAACTATCGTTCAGTTCTTCCACCGTAAAGCTGCGCGAATATATCCCTTTTCCCAAATTCAGACTAAGTGCTTTCGAAAAGTTATTTCCCTTTATATCCAGTTGAAGACTGTACGAAATTGATGCACCAGTACCGTTATTTGTACCGGTTGTCCAACTGAAATTCAATGCAGTTGTGGTTAGACTATTTTTCTGACTAAGTACAAGTTCCGATTTAGTTGCACTTACTGCCAACTGACCGGCTTTTGCTACATCATTTGGCAAGTTTTGCTCACAGGATGTAAAAAGGACTGTTGTCAGTAAGCATACCAGTAAAAAAACACTGTATATTTTTATTTTTTTCATCTCTTCAATTATGAATTTTGCATTATGAATGTTGAATTGCATTAATATCCCGGATTCTGAGTCAGGTTCGGATTTGCATCACGTTCTTTCTGTGGAACAGGGAAAAGCAGGTATTTGGAGCTCATGTTAGATTTTCCAATTGAATGGAGAAAATCGATACCATATTGTCCTCCTTTTACACGAATCAAATCAAACCAGCGTTGACCTTCGAAAGCAAGCTCCATGCGGCGTTCATGCAAAATCTTATCACGCAAATCGCTTTGATTTAATCCGGTAATACTCAATAATCCGGCACGGACACGTACTTTATTGAGTGTGGCATTAGCATCGGTGGCAAGTAACTGAGCATCGTTGTTGCGACCAAGTTCATTCAGAGCTTCGGCTTTCATAAGCAATACGTCGGCATAACGCAACACCGGGAAATTCATCGGGCTGTTGTCATAAGTAAGGTAGACCGAAGTAGGAACTAAAAATTTACGCAGATTATAACCGGTTGTGGAATAAGAGTTTTGATAATCCAAGCCATCAAATTTTGGACAACCCTGATATAAAATGGTTCCGTCTTTTCTTAAATCACCACTTTCATAAGCACTTACAAACTCTTTAGTCGGTTGATTCCAACCCCAGCCACCTGCTACCATATTTGATCCACGTGGACCTGTAAAAGTACTTAACCATGAAGACTGGTTTTCGTTACTCCAGAAATCACCTCCGGTTACCTTCCCAAAATATTGTACTTCAAAAAGTGATTCAGTACAATTTTCTTTCGTAGGATTAAAATTATCGCTATAGTTAGTATTGAGTGTGTATCCCAAATTTTTCACGGAATCGCAGAGACTGATAACCCGTTGATAATTACCCAGTGTTAGCTCCACTTTTGCCAATATGCCTTCTGCTGAACCTTTGGAAGCTCTACCAATATCAGATCCGGAATATTGTTCTCTTTCAGGTAGCAAATTGATTGCTGCAGTAAGGTCTGATTCAATTTGCTTATAAACAATTGCTTTGGCTGTTCTGACTGGACGCAAATCATCACCGGAGGTAACGGGAAGTAACACTAAGGGTACATCTCCAAAAAACTGAGTAAGCAGAAAATAGTAATGGGCCCGCAGAAAATAAGCTTCACCCAAAATCCGGTTTTTCAAGGATTGTTTCATAGTCATTGCGGAAACTCGTTGAAGTACAATATTGCAGCGTAGTATACCGGGCCAGGGTCCACGCCAAAAATCTAATACCCCCTGATTGTCGGTAGATGTTATAAAGTTCGCTTCGTCCTGTGTTTCAATACCATCAGTTCCGCCACCTGCTCCGGTTACACTGTTGCCGGCCATAATGTCGGTAGTCCACATACGCATATTGTAAAGTTTGGGCCATTGAAGTGGCTGATAGGCACCGTTTATTGCATTTATAGCATCATCTTCGGTTTTAAAATAACCATTGCTGTTAATTGAATCTTCAGGCAATTTATCTAAGAAATCGGAACATGCCGTGAACAATACCGCTAGCATTGCGAAATATATAAATTTTATGAGTTTCATTTTTATTATAAATTATGAATTACATTCCTAAATTAATTCCAATACAGAAAGTTTTAGTAACCGGATATATATTGTTATCTATTCCATTCACACCAACTTCGGGATCAAACCCGCTATATTTTGTTAGTGTCAGCAGATTTTGTGCACTGAAATATAAGCGGGCAGTAGTTAAATGAGCTCGTTTTATTAATACCATAGGGATTGTATAACCAATGGTAACATTTTTAATACGCAGATAAGAACCATCTTCAACATAACGATTGGATGCACGGGCATTTTGGTTTGGGTCGTTATAAACTGCTCTTGGCATGGTATTGCTGGTGCCTTCGCCTGTCCAGCGGTTTAAAGTCGCAGTTGTTTGGTTTTGAGGGATTGACATGGCTTCACTCCAAAAACGGTTTGCATTCAGAATTTTGTTCCCTTCAACTCCCTGCAGAAATATACTCATATCAAAACCAAGGTAAGTAAAGGTATTATTTAAAGCATACGTAAATGAAGGATTCGGATTTCCAAGATACGTACGGTCTTTGTCATTGATAACGCCATCATTGTTTAAATCCTTAAACCGAATATCACCGATAGACGTACTTTTAGTTGGATCACTGCCTGAAACCTGCGTAGCATGATTATTTACTTCATCCTGAGTTTGTAAAATTCCATCGGTTACATATCCGTAAAACTCATTAATTGGTAAACCGGCTTTAATCAATGCTAAGTTTTTGTTCAAACCCAGACTACCTACTGACATTGGAACAGTATCGTTAATACTTATAACTTTATTGGCATTAAATGAAATATTAAAGGTAGTATTCCAGCTTAGTTTTCCTTTCAGGTTTTGGCTGTTTATTGTTAATTCAATCCCTTTATTTTCCATTTCTCCGGCATTGATGCTTGGCACATAAATATCTGAATATCCTGAGGATACGGGAACACTCATCGGAACCAACATTTGATCCGTTCTTTTTAGATAGGCATCCAACGAAATGTCGACACGTTGATTCAATATCGATGCATCAAACCCGATATTTCCCTGTTTTTGCGCTTCCCATTGCACAAAAGGATTTGGCATAACAACCGGTGCAACTGCCGAAACAATTGTATTGTTGAAGTTGTATTTTATTGTACTTAATTGTGAGGCAAAGGAATAATTACCAATATTTTGATTTCCGGTTTCGCCGTATCCGGCTCGAATCTTTAAACTATTAATAAATTCGATGTTTTTGAAGAAATCTTCTTCTGAAATACGCCAGGCGAGGGATGCTGATGGAAAAAGTCCATATTTGCGGTTTTCACCAAAGCGGGATGAACCATCGTGCCGTAAGCTTGCTGTAATCAGGTATTTGTCAGCATACGAATAATTCAGGCGACCCAAATACGATAATATTGACCAACTTGAAGTACTTCCATCGATAGTAGGAAGTAAAAGACCATTGTGTAATTGATTAATATTATCTTCAGCAAAACTCTGAATCGAACCATTGATATAATTATAGCGGTTTTCCTGAGCACTGGTACCAGCCATAACATTTAATTTATGTTTGTTGAATGTAACATCGTAAGTAAATGTATTATCCCACAGCCAGCTAATATTTTTGTTATATTGCTCACTAACTGATGAAAGGTTTGTGTTGGGATCCCAATCGCCACGTTTGGGTGTCCAGTTACGTGAATCCCAAAAATTTGCCTGAATTCCAAAAGAGGATTTGAATTTCAGACCTTTCAGAATTTCCAATTCTCCATAAATATTCCCCATTAAATTATAACCGTCAGTAGAGTTTTTTACAGTTTGAGCAGTTCCAATCGGGTTTATAATATCGCCTACGTAAATTGGCAGGCCATCAGGGTGACTATAGGTGCCATCTTCGTTATAAATTGATTGTGTTGGCAATGCCAGCATGGTATTTTGTATGCTGTAACTTCCACTTGTTTTTAAATCGTGGTTTAAAGTTAAACTGTTTCCAAATTTAAGAAATGAAGTGATTTTGTTTTCGGTATTTAACTGGAAAGTAAATTTTTTATAACCGGTTCCTATCACAATTCCATCCTGGCTAAAATAATTACCCGACACATAAACACTTGATTTATCTGAACCTCCTGAATAATTCAACGAGTAATTTTGCATAGGTGCAGATTGAAAAAGTACTCCAAGCCAGTTACTTCCAACGCCCAAACTGGCAGGGTCGGCAAAGGCCGGATTTTGCATCAGTCCGGCATTGTTCATCATTTCGTTGTGAAGCGTTGCAAATTGGCTGGCATTTAGCATTTTTACCATATTAGTGGCACTTTGTACACCATAGGAATAGTTGAAACTGACTTGCGGTTTAGAACCAGTGCCGTGTTTGGTGGTAATGATAATAACGCCGTTAGCGCCACGAGAACCATAAATAGCTGTTGCCGATGCGTCTTTTAATACCTGAATGGTTTCTACATCGTCCATATTCAACTGGTTTAAACCACCATCAATGGGAAAACCATCAATAACTACCAGGGGATTTGCATCGTTAATAGTCCCTGTACCACGAATACGGAATACGGCATCAGAACCGGGTGTTCCGGACGAAATTACCTGAACTCCGGCAGCTCGACCCTGTAGTGCATCGCTTACACTTGGCACAGGCAATGATTTGATATCGCTACTTTTTACAACTGAAACTGAACCTGTCAGGTCTTTTTTGCGCATGGTACCATATCCTACCACTACCACATCTTCCAATTGTTTATTTATTTCTGTGAGTTCAATTTTAATAATATCAGAGGGCTTAGGACTGATTTCTTTGGATTCGTAGCCTACGTACGAAAATGCGAGGGTTGGATTTTGTGCTGTAGATTGCAGACTGAATTTGCCATTTAGGTCGCTAACTGAACCAGTGGTTGTGCCTTTCATAACAATACTTACACCAATAAGTGCTTCGCCCTTAGTATCAGTAACTGTTCCGGCATATATTTTAGTAAGCTGTTGAGCCATTATATTTGGAATGGCAAAAAACATACTACTCCACAATAGTATCCCGAGAATACTTGTCTTCTTTAGCATCATTTCTTTTCGTATTAATTTAAGATTAAAAATGTGTCGTCTGAGATGAGCACATTCTACATTGCAAATGTACTAAGAGGATAGATATAATATTTTAAACATAATAAAAATGTAGTAGTTTTTAATGCTCTACACCTGTATTCGTCTGAATATCAATATTATGACAATAAAAACTATCGAAAAAATGTAGTGATAATATGATGAAAAAGGTCTCAGAATTAGATTCTAAGACCTTTTTAATATTGATTTCTTGTTAATTTGCATCCCAAATTCCAAATAAACACTATACATGAAACACAAAATACGAAACGCAAAACTTATTCAGCAGCCAACCCAATTTGCATAACTTTCTCTTCGAATTCATCTCGATTGCCTGTGGCCTTATTTCTGATTTTAGTGCGGTAGTTATAAATAGTGGAAAGCGAACAGCGCAGGAAATGGGAAATTTTTACACTATCTGAAATTCCCAAACGAATCAGCGCATAAATACGCAATTCAGTATTAAGTAGCTGTCCCGATTTCAACTGTACATACTCGTCATCAGTCTGCAATTCTTTAAAATCTTCAACAAATCGTGGAAACAATTGCAGGAAGGTAATGTCAAAGTTATTGTAGAATTCTTTCAGTTCGTCTTCAATAAATTCTTTTGATTTTAATGCCAGAAATAAATCCTCTACTTTTCCAGTAGATGCTGTTTTATTGAGCATTCGTCGGTAATTATCCAACTTATCAATATACTCCGAACATTGATCCATATACCGACCGATATATTCTTCTTTAATCAGATTACTTTCCGACAGGGTTATATTGGCTTCTTTTAATTCTATATTTATCTTCGAAAGTTCATGATTCAGCATGTTGAGTTTATCGTTAGCCATACTCAGATTTTTCCGTGCCACAGCCAGTTTTTTCATCTGACGGTAAACAAAGAAAACTGCAATGGCAAGCAAGATGGTGAGAATACTGATACTGATAATGGTAATTATCATTTGGCGTTGCCTCGATTCCGTCTGGTGCTTGAAGGCTTTATCAATAATTGGCATCATGCGCGAAATCTCGTAAGTTCTGAGTCGTGCATTGCAAAATAAAGCATCGTCAAGCGAACGTTTCATATAGCTGTAAGCCCTATCAATATCACCATCTTCATAAAGCAGAAAAGCCAGATTCCGTAACGAAATATATTCTTTTGTGGAGCATTGTATATCATTTATTGCCGAAAGAGCCAACCAGTGTTTTTCCAGTTCACGTTGTTTTTTTCCCTCGTAAGCAAGTGCAATACTGTAAGCAATGATGGCTTTACTGTGATAATCATCCGCTTTAATGGTTGGGAAATAGTTGAGCAGAATTACCAGTGCCTCATCGTACTGTCTACTTACAATCAGTTGGTCGGTTTTGACCATCACATGTGTCCCGGTTTTAGGTGGATTTGATACCAATAACGAATCACGGAATGCTTCGATTATCTTTTCGTATTTCTTTTTCTCTTGACTTGAAACAGTATAATCGGCCATATAACCATAAATAGTGCGATATATATGGAAATAATAAGCTTTCAGGTCAGGTGCTTCGGCTATATTTATTGACATAAGAATATCCATTGCTTCCTTGTAAAGACCGGCAGTGCCCATAATCGAGGCCAGATTTAGTTGCGCATCAGTCAGGCTGCGCTTGTCATTTAATTTCTCAGCAATTTGCAATTTTTGGCGGGCGTAGATGAGTGCTGAATCGGATTTATAAGAGCTATATTCATCATAAAGCTTTCCGCAAATATCGTATTTCTGAGGTTCAGAAACAACAATCCTGAGCGATTCTTTCATCTTATCAATTCTTTCCTCTTTTATCTGCGAGTAATGCTGATAATTCTCAACAGTTTTGTCGAGCACTTTCAACAGCGAATCCATGTCATTCTGAGCTGACAGAAAAACCGGTAGAAAAGTAAGGAATAATAAGATTTTATTTTTCTTCATGAGTTTTATATATACAAATTCGCAAATATACAGCAGCTAATTGATAAACTTTAATTGAAAAAAAGCTATGATTCTGACTTGAAAAACAACTACAGCGTTTTATGCTTTCTCGTATTTGATTTCCATGATTTTTTTCTCAAAAAGCTCGTTTGGAACAATGGATTTGTTTTTTACCTTGGTTTTGTAGGTGTTAATAGTATGGACTGAATAATTGAGGAACTTAGCAATTTTTTCACTTTCATACACTCCAAGTCGTATCAGGGCAAAAATACGCATTTCAATGGTCAGATTGCCACTTTCGATATTCATTTCGTGCCATTCTTCTGGTGGAAAAAGGTTTTTAAAATCAGTTACGAACTCGGGGAATAGTTTCAGGAAGGTTTCATCAAACGATTTGTACATATTCGTTCGTTCGTTTTCCAAATCCGATTCTTTGAATAATTTAGCCAGTTCATCTGCTTGTTTTGTTGCAATTTTCCGGTTTATCATACGGTAAATATGTTCCAGTTTGTCAATATACTGATAGTTGATATAAAAGAAATGTCCGATATATTTATCCTTAATATTACTGGTTTCTTTCAGTTCCCAGTTTATAGTTGTTAGTTTTTCATTTTGTTCTTCAATGGTCAATCGTGCCGCTTTTATTTTATTTAATTGTTTATAAATAATCAGGGTAGTACCCAGCAATGACAACAACAAAATACTTACCAATGATACCATCCAAATCAACATATTTCGTTGATGTTCCACCGCGTCAATCCGTTCTTTTTCAATAATAGGAAGTATGGAACCGATTTCAATTTTGCGGTGACGGGCATTGTAGCACACGGCATCATCCAAGGCAATTTTAATGTACTTATAAGCACGGTTAATGTCTTTCTTTTCCTGATACAGTTGAGCTGCCAGCAATCGAAGTGCAACGGTTTCTTTGGTCGATGACTTAATATCGGCAATAGATGCTTTAATAATATGGATTGTTGCCTCATCATTTTGGTTTGTGACTGTATAAATGTACCCAAGACTTGACGCAGCAATGGCATATTCGTGGTTGTCAGCTGTAATAGACAGAGCTTGTTGAAATTCTTCAGCAGCACCATTATAATCTTTCTTTTTCATTTTGAGCAGACCCAGCGAACTCAGTTTCTCGGAACTATTATCAGGAAGTAATGAGATAATGGAATCGCTGTATTTTAATCCGGAATTATCATATTGTGATTTGAATGGTTTTACGCTGTTGTAATCAGCCAAATCATAATATAAACGTGCCATTACTTTGTAATATTGTAATTTTATAGCAGGAGAACAGTTTCTTACGTTTATGCTTGTTGCCAGGTCGAATGCTTCTTTAAACAGTCCTGACGAAAGGTAACAGAACACAAGTCGTGTCTTAGCTTCAGTTATTTTTTCAGGATTATTCAGGTATTTTGCAATGTCAAGCGTTCTTAAAGCATAATAATAGGCCGAATCGTATTTAAAAGATTTATATTCTTCAAAAAGCTCAGCGCTGAATTGAAGTTGAAGGGTAGTATTTCTGTAATTAGACTTTAATTTTTTGGTCAATTCAGCAATTTTGTTCTCCTTAATCCCAATATAATAATCACTTTTGGCTATGTATTTATCCAGTTCTACAAACATTGAATCTAGATTTTCCGAGTAGAGTAAGGTCGAAAATTTAAAACACAGGATAACTAAAATAATTTTTTTCATTTCAAGAGTATTAAGATTAACGGTCAGTAAATATAAGGAATATAATTAAACTAACAGCGTTTTAAATTTTGTGTATTAGAAATTCAATGTCATAGTTTTCGATTCTTCTTCCACAAATAAAATTATTGTGGTTGATAAGTATCCAATGATGTAAAGTGTAATTTTCAAAAAAAAATATTCTATGTTCCATCAGATTTTGTACAAAGATATTAATTTGTTTTATAAAAATAAATATGGAATTGAATATTAAATAATCGATTTGGATAAATGGAAATTAATCCCGTTTCTCCTAAACGACGACGGTTATTGTTAGAGACTTAGCGGCATTGCTTCTATCTTATAGTTGGCTTGTTGAAAAATTTAATATTAGTTCGAACTTGTGATTTACTGGCAAATCGTAAACGAATATAAGTCACTAAAATTCAGTTACAAGATAGTTTTGAACTTTTATTGTAAATTTGCAGAAAATTAATTTCTAGCATGCCCCTCAACAAAGCCATTCTCAAAGAACAACTTGCACAACTCTCCAAAAAAGAATTGGCTGATATGCTATTGAAACTTGCCGGTAAACGCTATAACTACGAGTTTCTGCTGGTGAATTTTCTGGACACTGATGGTGGGGAACAAACGCTTTTCGAAGAAGCAATAGAAGATATTGATGTACTTTGCCTGAAGGAATTCAAAGGAAGTACCGAACTGAAACGCTTGGTGAAAAAGCTGAATGCCTGTGTAAAACGAATCAATGAGTTTACAGTGGAAACCAAAAGTAAAAAACTTGAAGCGGACTTGGTACTTTATGTCTTGGAAATTCAGTTTCGGCAACCCCCTAAAGTTTTTGGTGCACGCGTTTCGGGCTACGATTACAAGGTTGGCTTGTTGCTTAAAAAACTTATTTCGCTGGTTACTAAAAAACTGCATCCGGATTATTTGGTTGATTATCAGGAGAAAATAAATGAGATGCTTAACCGTTTACACAAAACCTCTGACCGGATTAATACCATCCGGGAATTGCCACAGCAGATTGATTAATTCTCAATTTAACTTCGTACTTTTGCATTTTGAACTCCATTATAACTCCCATGCTGAAAAAAATAAAACCATATATGATGCCCCTTTCCATGTTGTTAGGTGCCATTTTTTACACAGCTGCCGGAGCATTGTCATTCCTTACACCTTATCTGATTTTTATCATGTTATTCCTGACTTATTGCAACCTGAAGCTGAACGAAATTCGTGTATCGTGGTTGCATTTATGGCTGATATTAATACAACTGGGTGGTAGTATAGGCGTTTTTCTGTTGCTCAATCCTATAAATACCGTATTGGCACAAGGAGCAATGGTTTGCGTGTTGGCACCGACCGGAACCGCTGCACCTGTGGTTACAGGTATGCTGAAAGGGAATGTTGCGGGAGTGACGGCTTATAGTCTGTTGATAAATATTTGTGTGGCAGTGGCGGCACCGGTTATTTTTTCGTTTGTAGGGAATAACCAGACCTTAGCATTTATCGATTCATTTCTGGCTATTGGTCAGCGGGTTTTTGTCTTATTGATTTTCCCTTTTGCATTAGCGCTTTTTCTAAGAAAATTAACTCCGCGAATTACTGATAAAATTGGGTCTTATTCCGGATTAGCCTTTTATGTCTGGTCGTTTTCGCTGGTGGTGGTTACGGGCAGAACGGTTGAGTTTATTATGAAACAGAATAACTCGAGTGTCATGCTGGAAATTGCGGTTGCAGTTAGTGCACTGGTGGTTTGTGTCAGCCAGTTTCTTATTGGACGTGGCATTGGCAAACAATATGATGACACGATTGCCGGTGGGCAGGGTTTAGGACAAAAGAATACCATTCTGGCTATCTGGATGGCGCAAATGTACTTGAATCCGATTGCGTCGATTGGTCCCGGAGCGTATGTGTTGTGGCAAAATTTAGTAAATTCGTATCAGGTTTGGCGAAAAAGGAAAACATTGTAGACCCCTAACCCCTAAAGGGGAACAAAGAAAAATAGAATTATGAATCGTAAAAAACAAATCATTCTGGTAGTTATAGTTTTGTTAGTCAATTTTTTACTGGACAGAGTAACTAAAATGCTGGCTGTAAACTATTTGCAAGGAAAGGAAACACTATCGTACTTTTACGATACGATTGTGTTGCATTACACCGAAAATACCGGAGCATTTCTGAGTTTGGGTGCCGGTTGGCCGGATTGGCTAAAATACATTTTGTTGTTGGCAATCCCCATCGTTTTATGCCTTTATGGGCTTTATTACTGCGCTTTTAAGCTCACAGATAAGAGGCTTGTTATAGCTTTTGTTACTGTTATTGGTGGTGGACTGGGCAATCTTGTTGACCGACTGATTTACGATTTTCATGTGGTAGATTTCTTGAATTTCGGAATAGGTTCGTTACGCACCGGAATTTTAAATGTAGCGGATATGTCGGTTACCTTCGCAGTTATTTATTTATTGATCATGCAATTTAAAGCCGACAAAAAACTTCCTGATTAAACTTGTCTTGGCTTTTTAAGTCTGAATTGGATATGAAACGACAAATTCTTATTTCAATCGTTTTATTTTTTAGCTTGGTTTCATTTTCTCAATTTAAAGGCGCTTCAGGTGTTTATTATTTGGGAAGTGCTGACACGGCCATTCCTACTGTAAAATATGCAAACCCCAATCTTTCAGGTGCAGTCTGTCGTTTCAACTGGGATTCGTGCGAACCTTCACCCGGCGTATTTAATTGGGCATTTGTTGATGGTGAAATTCAAAAAGCCAAAGCTGCCAATAAAAAGATTTCGTTGCAACCGCTGGGTCTACCTGCCTGGATGAAAACTTTTCCCAATGTTCAGGTTTATTATTCCATCGATAAAAATCAGTTTCATACTACCTATGGCAAGGTTATTTCCAATGTCATTCCCTGGAATCCGACTTATCTTGACCGTGTAAATAATTTTATTCAACAATTGGCTTTGAAATATGCCAACGACACTACGGTTAGCTATGTGAATGCGATTGGCGGACAGATTTCGCGAAATATGCCGGATACTGTGCTGATTGACACAATCTTGAAAACCAGGGCTGCATTTTGGAAAGCTTTTCCGTACAATGCTGATACGGTTGCTAAAAAAATGCTTCCCGTAATTGATTTTTATATGAATAATTTCCCGAACAAGCCGCTTTGGTGTTCGGTGGATTATGTGAGCTTTGAACTGAAAGCTAGTGGTCGAACACCCAATTATCTGGCAACACTTTACACGAATTATGGTATTTCAACCTATCCCGATCGCTTTGGATTGTGGCGTGAAGACATTGCCGGATGTACACTTTATCCACCACAAACAGGTAATCAGTGGAACATTTTGAAAAACAATCCCGACAGAACGGGCGCTCAAATGATTTGGTCGGTTCAGGATGGACCAACCAGAATGAATACCTGCGGAATTGTGCCAAATACCAAGCAGGAAGTAATGGATTCGGCGCTGAATAAAGGCTTGAATTTTGGGATGCGTTATATAGAAATTTATGGAGTTGATATTGACGACAGTTCGTTGAGCCAAAATATTCAGAATGCCAATGCAAAACTTATTGTCCGCGGCAAGCAACTTGGTTCAACCGGAGTTTCAGAATTAAACGCTGATAATGTAAAAGTTTATCCGAATCCTGCTGGCAAAATTTTTTCAATAGAGTTGCCCAATGGAATGACTAATATTAAGTTGGTTGATATTTTTGGGCGGATAATAATTTTTAGGCAGAACAATCAAAACCCTAAGGTTTGTATTGATTGTCAGTACTTTACACGTGGTATTTATTTTTTACAACTATCTAATCTGAATCAAGAGCATTATTTTTATAAAATAATTCTTTCTGATTGATTTTTTTTTTGAAGTCCTTCCGAACAAAACTACTTTGAAATCAGTTAGTTTAGTAAACTAAAACTAAAAATGGATTTACAAATAAACGAATATAAATTTGGTGAGCGACCCGCCGTTACCCGCCCAAATATGGATTTTTTAAAGTTTTTAGGCGAAGATGGCATTCGGGCTATGGTTAGTCGACATTACGATTTAATGCGCCTAAGTCCTATAAAAAAACTTTTTCCAAGTGAAGATGCTGAGTTTGAAAAAGCAAAACTTCGGTCTTCTGATTTTATGATTCAAATACTGGGTGGTCCGGAGCATTATAATAGAAATCAGGGACAACCATTGCTTGCTAAACGCCACAGACCATTTACCATTACCTATCCGGGCAGAACCGTCTGGCTTACTTGTTACAAGCAGGCATTACTTGAAACCAATGCTCCAGAGCAACTTATTCAATCATTTTGGGATTACATTAATGTTTTCTCAATTTGGATGGTCAATATTCCAGACAAATAACCCTTTAAAAATAATTTTATGAATCTGCTCGAACAACTCAAAACTTACACCAAAGTGGTGGCCGATACCGGCGATTTTCAATCGATTGATGCTTATAAACCAGCCGATGCAACGACCAATCCCTCATTGATTTATGCGGCTTCGCAAGACCCGAAATACGCTTCGTTGATTGACGATGCCATTGCGTATGCCAAGGGGATTTCAACCGACAAAACCGTTCAGTTGAGCAAGGCTATGGATAAACTGGCTGTGAATTTCGGGCTGGAAATTTTGAAAATTGTTCCCGGTCGTGTTTCTACCGAAGTAGATGCGCGTCTTTCGTTTGACACGGAAGCCAGCATTGCCAAAGCACGTGAGTTGATTGCATTATATGAAGCCAACGGTATTTCCCGTGAACGAATTCTGATTAAAGTGGCTTCAACCTGGGAAGGAATTAAAGCATCAGAAGCACTTGAAAAAGAAGGAATTCATGGCAATTTGACTTTATTATTTTCAATGGCACAGGCCATTCGATGTGCTGAAGCCAATGTTACGCTGATTTCACCTTTTGTTGGAAGAATTTTGGATTGGTACAAAAAAGACCGTGGCGTTTCGGAAATTTCTGCAACTGAAGATCCGGGGGTATTATCCGTTGGTCAGATTTATAATTACTACAAGAAATTTGGCTACAACACCATTGTAATGGGAGCAAGCTTCCGCAATATTGGCGAAATAATAGAATTGGCCGGTTGTGATGCGTTGACTATTGCTCCGTCGTTGCTTAAAGAACTGGAAAGCACGGAAGGAATTCTTGAAAAGAAATTAGTCCCCGAAACGTCTAAAAATCTGGATATTAAGCGAATTCACATGGAAGAAAAAACTTTCCGCTGGATGATGAACGAAGATGCTATGGCAACCGAAAAACTCGCTGAAGGCATACGGAATTTCACCAAGGATTTGATTAAACTGGAAAATAGGATTTCGGAACTTCTTTAGACACCAGAGCCAAGAGCCAAGAACCAAGAGCCAAGATATTAGACTATAAAAAAACAAGGACGATATTGTAAACGTTCTGGTTTTTTTGTCTTGACTCTTGGTTCTTGACTCTGAAATCTATTTCTTCAATTCTTTCTTTTCCACCAGTTCCGTAAAACTCTTCGCTGCTTTGGTAAATTCCGAAGGTAGTAATACAATAGTCGTGGTATTATTGTCGATACCGATTTCCGAAAGCATTTGCATGCGACGAAGTTCAAGTGCGATAGGACTGCCTTCCATTACAGTTGCACCCTGAGTAAGTTTGATGGAAGCTTCAAGTTCTGCTTCAGCTTTTACAATACGGGCACGTTTTTCACGTATAGCTTCGGCTTCACGAGCCATAGCGCGCTGCATGGCTTCGGGAATTTCCACATCTTTCATTTCCACCATTTCAATTTTGATTCCCCAGGGTTCGGTAACCGAATCCACATTTTTCTGAAGTGTGGCATTGATTTGCTCCCTTTCACGCAGTACTTCATCCAGTGAATGTTGTCCGATAATATTACGTAAAGCCGTTACCGAAAACTGATAAACCGCTTTGTAGTAATCCGCTACCTGAATAATAGCACTTTCTGGATTGGTGATTCTGAACCAAAGTACGGCGTTCACTTTAATGGTTACACTGTCCTTGGTGATAGTTTCCTGTTGTTCCAAATCAACGGTTTTGGTACGAATATCTACCCGTTGTTGAGCATCAATGAGCGGAATAATCCAGTATAAGCCGGGACCTTTAATGGATTGAAAGCGACCGAGACGAAAGATAATGGAGCGTTGATACTCCTGAGCAATTCTAAATCCTGAAAGAAGGATGAAAATAACGACACCGATAATAATTTCGGGAATTGGGAGAATTTCCATTTTTGTAGATTTTAAAGGGTTATGAAATTGGGGTTCAAAAACGCTTCAAATTTACATAAATAAATTATTAATAGTGTTGTTTTATACAAAAAAAAACGATAAAAATTCAGTTTAGAACTTCAATCGTTTTTAATAATTCATGAAATTTATTTTGACCCCAGATACAACAGGAACATTCCAATCAAAACGCCAATCATATCGATTAATTTAAGCTTAATATTTTTGTCCTTCATCACGAATGCACCATATAGAAACGGAACCACGACACCTGAACGACGAATGGTTGACACGACTGATATCATTGATTCGGGCAAGGTCAGTGCGTAGAAATATACAAAATCGGCTGTAACCAAAAAGAATGAAATCCAAAAAATAGCCCATTTGAAGCTAAAAGGAGTTGTTTTCTTGCGGGTTGGTGCCCATAAAAACAGAGTGATGAAACCCATGATGATAGCCTGATAAAAGGTATAATAAACCTGAACGGACATTGCGTCGTATCGTTTCATCAAATATTTGTCATATAAGCCACTAACTGCGCCTGTTAATGTTGCTAAAACAATGAACCAGAACCATTTATTGGTTTTAAAAGATATGCCTTCTTTTTTTCCGGCAACCGAAAAAAGATAGAACGAAAGCAAGGTGATTCCCACACCGGCTGCTTGAAATCCGTTCAGTTTTTCTCCAAAAATAAGCATGGCACCCATGACGGTCCAAACGGGTTGTGTCGCTTTAATGGGCGAAGCAAGCGAAAGTGGTAAATGTTTCAATGCAAAATAAGCAAATAGCCACGAAGTGAGTACGATGGTAGCTTTCAGCACAAACAGCAAGTGTGCATGAAAATCAACGCGAGGCACAAAAAATATTGAACTTTTAATCGTTTCGGGGAAAAATTCGGATAGAAAAAGAAATGGAGTGAGCGTGAGGCATGAAAACAATATCGAAACAAAGATGACCGGAATCACTGCATTTTCTTTTAAAGATACTTTTTTAAAAACTTCGTACGAACCTAACAGAATAGCAGAAACAAAAGCTAAGAATAACCACATCAAGAATTTACAATTTAATCATTTATAATTTAATATAGGAGAACCAAAAATTTAATTCCTTACAAACCTTGTTTTTTAAGTTCTCCCTCTCCTTTTGAGAGGGTTGGGGAGAGGTCAGGGGCAAAAATACTTTCAGGATATTCAATATCAACTAAATACAAGCCATGTGCCGGAACGGAAACGCCGGCTTTGCAACGGTTTTTGGTTTCGATAACAGCTCTGAATTCGTCGACTGACATTCTATGACGACCTACTTCGAACAATGTACCTACAATCGCACGCACCATATTTCGCAAAAAACGGTCGGCCTCGATAGTGAAAATCCACTCATCACCCTGACATGTCCATTCGGCACGGCTAATCACGCAATTATTCGTTTTTACATCGGTGTGCAATTTGCTGAAACTTGTAAAGTCGCGGTATTCAGATAGGATGGCAGCGGCTTGATTCATCGCTTCAAAATCCAGCTTATCACTTAAACGAGTAGCCAGTTCAGTTTTGAAAACATCTTTTTCGGTAACGATACGATATTCGTAACAGCGCGAAATGGCATCGAACCGGGCATGAGCATCGGGCTGAACTTCAACTATTTTCTGAATGGAAATATCGCGGGGTAACATAGTATTGAGCTTATTCGCTAAATTCAATTCTGCGGGCAACTCGCCTTCCACGTCAAAATGAGCGACCATCAGCCGTGCATGAACACCTGTATCGGTGCGACCGGCGCCGGTTATTTCAGTTTCGGTACGCAAAAAGGTGCTTAATACCTTCGTCAGCACTTCCTGAACTGAAATTCCGTTGGGCTGAATTTGCCAGCCATGATAAGCGGTTCCTTTGTAGGAGAGGTATATGAAGAATCGTTTTTTCACGCTGCAAAGATAGCGCTTAATTTGCGATTTACGATTTTGCAGCCTTCAAAAAATAAAGAACAGAATATCAATAAGATATTCTATTGCTAAAAACAAACGACCCCGTCTCTTTGAGCTACGGGGTCGGTAAAAATTTCATCACGCAAACAATTTCTCAATTTGTTCGGCGTAGAATTCCTCGATTACATTTCGTTTGATTTTAAGGGTAGGTGAGAGGAAGCCGTTTTGTTGTGTCCATTCTTCAGCCACAAGCTCGTATTTCTTAACTTTTTCCGTATCGCCAAAATGCTGGTTTTGATGTTTCACTTCGTCGTGTAATCGTTTTACAACCAGTGGGTTCTCAATTATTTCCTGATTCGACTCGCATCTGAGTTTATGCTGTTTGCACCACGATTTAAGGTAAATAAAATCGGGAGAAATCAATGCGGCTGCAAACTTCTTGTTTTCACCCAGCACTATCATGTTTTCGATGAAGGGCGATTCAGTGAATCTTGACTCAATAGCTTGTGGATTAACGTATTTACCAAACGAAGTTTTGAAAATGCTTTTCAACCGACCTGTAATAATCAATTGACCTTCTTTCGTAAATTTGCCGGTATCGCCGGTATGCAGCCAACCTTCTGCATCAATAACTTCAGTAGTAAGTTCAGGGTCTTTGTAATAACCCAGCATCACATTATGTCCACGGCAACAGATTTCATCTCGCTCGCATAATTTTACTTCTACACCCGGAAGCGGTAAGCCCACCGTACCAACTTTACGACCATTTTTCCCGCGCTGACTTACCGCAATAACCGGAGAGGTTTCACTTAGTCCGTAGCCTTCAAAAACAGGCATTCCGATTGCCGAAAAGAATGCAGCAATATGAGGTTGAATGGCCGAACCACCTGAAACCACAATATCAAAATTTCCACCAATTGCCGCTCTCCATTTGGAAAAAATAAGTTTGTCAGCGATCTTGAATTTCAGGTTATAATACGAGCTCCGGCCTTCCAATTGATAATGTGTGGCCAGATTAAATGCCCAGTAATAAATCATTTTACTAACCAATGGCAGTTTTTTGCCGGAAAGATAAAGCTTATCGTAAATTTTTTCGAGCAAACGTGGTACGCACGACATCATAGTAGGATTGATTTCCTTGATATTGTCGGCAATAGTAGCCAGACTTTCGGCATAATACACCGACATGCCGAGGTATTGGTACAGGTACACCAGCATACGTTCGTAAGCATGGCAAAGTGGCAGAAAACTCAGTGCTGTTTTGCTCCATTTGGCAGGTGTCGATTCCAGATTTTTCAGTTGATTGACTATATTGCTGTGCGAAAGCATTACGCCTTTCGGAAAACCTGTAGTCCCGGAAGTATAAATGATAGTTGCCAGTTCTTCGGGTTTAATAGCCGCTTTCAGCTTGGCTAATTTTTCATGTTGCGGACTCGCTTTTCCACTCTCAATCAATTGATCGAGGTATTGATAATCATTTTCCTGATTGACAAAAGTGAAAATATGCTTCAGCGTTTTTGTTTCTTCAAAAATTGGTTTCAGCTTGTTCCCAAGTTCCTTACCTTCAATGAAAATCATTTTCATTTCGGCGTGATTCAAAATATGGAGGTAATCGCCCTGACTGATAGTAGGATAGATAGGAATGGAAATTGCACCTATTTGCATAATAGCAAAATCAATCATGTTCCATTCAGGGCGGTTACTGCTCACAATTCCGATTTTATCACCCGGTTTGATGCCAAGTTTCAGCATTCCGTAACTGATATAATTTGTTTGTTGAGTGTACTCCTGAATGCTGAATTTTCGCCATTCGCCATCACGTTTACAAGCCAGAGCGGCTTCCTGAGTCGGATAACTTTCGAGGTAATTATCCAGAATGTCAAACAATCGTGTTACTTCCATAATACTATTTACAATTTTATCATTTACGATTTACAATTGAACAAATCAACAGGAATAGTAATCAACCAAATACAACTACTGAAAAACAATAGTTCGGTTTTTGTAAGCCAGAATTTTGCGTTCGATATGTTTCTCAACGGCATGAGAGAGTACTATTTTTTCCAGATCACGACCTTTTTTAATCAGTTCTTCCACCGTGTCTTTGTGCGAAATATGTGTAACGTCCTGATCGATAATTGGTCCGGCATCCAAATCGCTCGTAACGTAATGACTTGTTGCACCAATAACCTTCACACCGCGTTCGTGGGCTGCATGATAGGGTTTAGCACCCGCAAAAGCAGGAAGGAACGAGTGGTGAATATTAATAATCCGGTCAGGATAATTTTCTATGAAATCAGAAGAAAGCACCTGCATATAGCGAGCTAATACACAGAAAGTAATGCCGTTTTCTTTAAGTAAAGCAAGTTGTCTGGCTTCCTGTTCAGCTTTGTTTTCTTTATTGATTGGGAAAACGTGATAAGGAATATCAAATCGCCGAGCAACACTTTCCATGTCGGGATGATTGCTGATAATCAACGGAATTTCAACATGCCACTCACCGGCTGCATAGCGTGCCAATAAATCGTACAAACAATGCGACATTTTGGAAACAAAAATAGCCATTCGTGGCTTTGTGTCGGAGAAATATAACCTGAAAACCATATTAAAACGCCCTGCAATAAGGGTTTCAAAATACTCACCTATTTTTTCTTTTGGAATCTGAAAGCTATCCAATTCCCATTTTACACGCATGAAAAATACTTTTTCCTCACGGTTTACGTATTGATCCAGATACAGAATATTTCCTTTGTGCTGATTAATAAATTCGGTAACCACAGCCAGAATTCCCGGACGGTCAGGGCAGTGAATCAAAAGTACTGCCGTATTATCATTTCCTTTCATCAAATTTCAATTAAATACTAATTTCAACTTGCAAACTTACATAAAAATCGATGATTTTAAGCAGTTCAGATAAAAATCAAGACCACATTTTCAAAAAGTACTGAATAATTGTTTCCGAATCGATTAATAAACCTAAAGCTAGAATGATTTTATAAAGGAAAGGATAATAAATAAGCTATTTTTATGTTTTATTTCTACTTTCAAACTACGGGTGTTTTTAAGTAGAATCATTTTTTCTGTTAAATTGTTATATATAATTTTAAATGTCTGATTATCAATTTGTAAAATTTATAATGGTCATTATTACTTTTTTTCCAATTTTAGGAACGATATTTGTTTATCACTGACTTTCTATTTGAAAAAGTTTTCATAAGAACAAAAGCATCAAAAAATAGCAGAACATCCTAGAAATATATACTTTATTCAGCCAATGAAATGTAATTTTGGAGTTCTTTTATGGAAATATGAAAAGAAAATTCTAATTTTGCACTCCCACAGTTCAGTTAAAATAAAGTTTTAAGCAACTCTTTAAGCAAACCAAAAGTACATGAGCAATCCAAATAGCGATGCCTTGAGAACAATCGGGATTTTTAACGACAGTTTTCCTCCTATTATGGATGGAGTTTCACTCACAACAAAAAATTACGCTTATTGGCTTCAGCAGAAAAATCAACCCGTATGTGTTGTAACTCCTAAATCACCCAATTACTCTGATAATGAGCAGTATCCTATTTACAGGTACACTTCTATTCCTATTTTAATGCGCAAACCGTATAGGTTTGGTATGCCCGATATCGATTTGTCGTATAAAAGAGAAATAAATAAAATTTCGTTTGGACTGGTGCATGCTCATTGTCCCTTTAGTTCTGGAAAAGAGGCCATGCGAATTGCGCGAAAACAGAAAATTCCAATTGTTGCGACGTTTCACTCTAAATATAGGTCTGATTTTGAACAATCACTCCGAAGTAAATTTATAGCCCGTTTGATGACAAATGAAGTAATTCGTTTTTATGAAAAAGCCGATGAAGTATGGATTTCACAGGCATCCGTTGAAGAGACAATTAGAGAATATGGCTTTAAAGGAAAACTGGAAATAGTTCCTTTAGGGAATGATTTTGTTACAAATGAACCTCTGGATATATTAAAGAAATCTGCAAAAACAGAACTTAAAATATCAGAAAAAGAGATTGTTTTTTTATTTGTTGGACAGCATATATGGGAAAAAAATACTCGACTAATAGTTGAATCGTTGGCATTGATTAAAGATTTGTCATTTAAGATGTATTTTATTGGATCATGATACGACCGTGAAGAGTTGATTCAAATGTGTAATAAATTAGGATTAGGATCTAAGGTGGAATTTTTGGGTGTAATTACCGAACGTGATAAACTTATGCAATATTATGCAGCAGCTGATTTATTCTTGTTTCCATCAACATACGATACATGGGCATTAGTTGTTCGAGAGGCTGCAGCCTTAGGTACGCCATCTGTTTTGATAGATGACTCAACTATTGCAAGTATTATTACTGATAATTATAATGGATTTTTGGCTAAAAATTCAAATGAATCGTTTGCCTCTTGTCTTCGTAATTTAATATCAGAACCAGAAACCATTTCTAGCGTTGGCATTAATGCCTCTAAAACAATAACTCAATCGTGGGAAAATGTGTCTGAAGAAATAATTGACAGATATCAAAAATTAATTCAACGTAAATGGAGAAAATAAGCCAAGAGTCACCAAATAAAGTTTCAAGACCATTTAAACCCTATCAGGTAATAATTTCTGTTTTTTTAGGATTAACTGTTATAGGTTGGCTATTCCTGAATGAATTTGATCCTAAGGTTTTCTTTACCTTTAAATTTACGGCTTTTACGGCACTGTTTTTGATTTTGTCAATTGTTTTGATGTTAACGCGAGATTTATGCATAATGTGGAGGTTTAGAATCTTAACTAACAATGATTTATCATGGAAACAAGCCTTTCACATTAATACTTTGCATGAATTTACTTCGGCTATAACACCAGCTGCTGTAGGGGGTTCAAGTTTAATAATGGTTTTTCTTATAAAGGAAGGAATAAGTGCAGGAAGAAGTACAACAATCATGTTTATAAATTTATTTTTGGATGAGTTATATTTTATTCTTGTTTGTCCAATTATATTTTTATTTATTCCTATAAATAAGCTTTTTAACTCATCGTCAGTTATTGTTTCCACTTTTGGAGTTGTCTTTGTTTCACTCTATGTTATTCGCCTATTTTGGATTTCGATATTATTTATAGGTACATTTAAGCGTCCTCATTGGATAAAGGGTATTTTGTTGACTATTTTTAGGTTAGCAATATTAAATCGTTGGTATGAAAGAATGGATGAAATAACTAACAATATGATTGAAACATCACGCGAAGTGTCAAATCAGTCTTTTGTTTTTTGGTTAAAGGCATTTGGAATTACGTTTATTGCTTGGTCAGCTCGTTTTCTGGTTGTAAATGCGGTTTTTATGGCATTTAATCCTCAGAATATTGATCATTTGGTTGTATTTGCCCGTCAATTAATTTTGTGGGTTTATATGGTAATAAGTCCTACACCGGGCGGTAGTGGTGTCACTGAATATGCATTTAAGGAATACTATAGTGATGTTTTTTCGACTGCCAGTGCCGTTATTTTTGTTACTTTTGTGTGGAGAATAATTAGTTACTATTTATATTTGCTGTTGGGTATTTTGGTTATTCCAAACTGGATTAAAAAATCATTTGGTAAAAATGTTGGAGAAACTACTCAAACTACATTAGTCTGATTTCTAATTGAATAAATATTATTTCGATATGATAAAAAAGATATTTCTTGCAATTTTTCTCACAATTTCGTTGAATGCAGGATTTGCCTGTACCAATTTTTTGGTCGGAAAAGCTGCCACACTCGACGGTTCGACGCTGATTTCGTATAATGCCGATTCATATTTTCTTTTTGGTGCATTATATCATTATCCGGCAGCCACTTATCCTGCCGGAGCAATGTTGGATATTCACGATTGGGATTCAGGAAAATTACTTGGAAAAATCAAGCAGGTTGAGAAAACATACTCAGTCATTGGAAACATGAATGAGCACCAGCTCAGTATAGGTGAAACAACCTTTGGTGGTCGTGAAGAGCTGGTAGATACAACTGCCATAATGGATTACGGAAGTTTGATTTACGTTACACTTCAACGTGCCAAAACTGCTCGCGAAGCCATAAAAGTTATGACTGATCTGGTCTCAGAATATGGTTATTACAGCGAAGGTGAATCGTTCTCAATTGCCGATCCGAATGAGGTTTGGATTATGGAAATGGTTGGCAAAGGTGCTCACAATAAAGGTGCTATTTGGGTGGCTCAGCGCATACCCGACGATTGTATTTCGGCACACGCCAATCAGGCTCGCATTACCACTTTTCCTTACGACGATAAAAATGTTTGCATGTATTCGGAGGATGTGATTGCATTTGCCCGTGAGAAAGGCTATTTTAAAGGAAAAAACAAAGATTTCAGTTTCTCTGACACCTATGCTCCCCTTGATTATGTGGCGTTACGTGCTTGCGAAGCTCGTGTGTGGGCTTTTTTCAGAAAATTCGATCCAACCATAGATAAATACATTTCATATATTAAAGGTGAAACTGTGGAACGAATGCCGTTGTGGATAAAACCTTCGGTTAAGCTATCGGCTCAGAAATTGAAAGAATGTATGCGTGACCAATACGAAGGAACTGAATTTGACATGACCAAAGGCATTGCTGCCGGACCATTTGGAACTAAATTGCGTTGCAGTCCACTCACATTTAAAGTGGACAGCGTCGAATATGTTCATGAACGCCCAACAGCTACTCAACAAACCGGTTTTACATTTGTGGCACAAATGCGGAGTTGGATACCCGATTATATTGGCGGAATTCTTTGGTTTGGAGTTGATGATGCTGCAACAGGTCTCTATGTGCCTATCTATTGTGGCATGGATAAAGTGCCGGAATGTTATCGTCAGGATAATGGTAGTTTGTTGGAATACTCCCCCACTTCTGCTTTTTGGATATATAATTCGGTGGCAAATTATGCCTACAGCAAATATTCCTATATGTGTGCCGATATTAAAAAAGTGCAGACTAAATGGGAGAATGATTTCAATTCGCTGGTACCAGCCATTGATAAAGTGGCTGTTGGTATGTCCGAAGCCGATGCACGTGTTTTTCTGACTGATTTTAGTGTTGCTCAGGCTGAAAACTCAACGGCTTCTTGGAAGAAATTGGGAGAGTATTTGTTGGTAAAATACATGGACGGAAATATTAAAAAAGAAAAGGATGGCAAATTCATACAAAACGAGTACAAAATCCCGACAACCATTATACGTGCTGGTTATCCGGAAGAATTTCTGCGTAAAATGATAAAAGAAAATCCGGGTTTTAAAGTGAAAACTGTAGAAGAAATGAAGAATAGAAAGTAAAGAACCTAAGATGTTTTGAATAAGGGAGAAAATTGTAGAAATATTTCTCCCTTTTTTATTCGTAAAATCAAACATTTTATTAATGTCGAGCGTTTAAAAATAATAGTTGATAACAATAAAATTTTAAAAGGTATGAAAATAGTTGTTTTTGGAGCAACTGGTAAAACCGGTTCTCTTTTGATTGAACAGGCATTGGCTAAAGGTCATCAAGTGACTGCGTATGTTCGTAATCCGCAATCAGTTAAAATTGAAAATCCAAATTTAAAAATTGTGGTTGGTAATCTGACCGAGACGCTGAAACTGAAAGATGCGTTGGTGGGAGCAGAGGCTTGTTTTTCAACACTTGGTGGAAATTCGCTTACAAAACGGTCGCCGGAACTTGTATTGGGAATTGAGAATATTGTTCGGGTAATGGAGCAGGAAGTTGTGCCTCGCTTTATCTATTTATCGAGCTTTGGTGCAGGTGATAGTAAATCGTTGATGCCCGGAATTTTGAAGTTTTTTATGGTAGATTTATTTTTGCGCGTTCCGCTAGCCGATCATAATATGAACGAGCAACGGATTATGAGCAGTAAGCTTCACTGGACATTAGTTCGCCCCGGTGGATTAACCGAAGGACCATTCACTGGAAATATAAGCTTTGGTACTGATGCTTTTAAACAAGGGAAAACCAGCATTTCAAGAGCCGATGTTGCTGCCTTTATGCTCAGTCAGTTGGAAGATTCAACTTACAGTAAAAAAGCAGTTTGGCTATTTGCTAAATAAATTATTCTTCCCGCCAGCGTTTGGTTAGGTCGCCAAAACTATCAATCCGGCGATCGCGGAAAAATGGCCACATCCGGCGAACAGTTTCGCTTCTGCTCATGTCGATATCAACTACCATGTTTTCTTCTTTATCACTCGAAGTCAGAGCGATAATTTCAGCCTGTGGTCCAGCCACAAAACTGTTTCCCCAGAATTGAATGCCGTTAGTTATGCCTGATAAGTCTGCTTCGTAACCGGTTCGATTGCAGGTAATAACATGAAGTCCGTTAGCCACGGCATGTCCACGCTGAACAGTCATCCATGCTTCTGTTTGGCGTTGTTTTTCTTCATCCGAATCCGTGCTTTCCCATCCAATAGCCGTAGGATAAATCAATAATTCTGCTCCGGCCATAGCCATTAAGCGTGCAGCTTCGGGATACCATTGATCCCAGCAAACAAGCACTCCCAGTTTTCCTACAGAAGTCTGAATCGGTTCAAAACCCAAATCTCCGGGTGTAAAAAAGAATTTTTCGTAATAACCTGGATCATCCGGAATATGCATTTTACGGTATTTTCCGGCAATAGTTCCATCCTTCTCAATCACAACAGCTGTGTTGTGATACAAACCGGCAGCACGCTTTTCGAATAACGAAAGCACAAGCACAACACCTAATTCTTTCGCCAATTTTCCAAATGTTTCAGTCGACGGACCGGGAATTGTTTCAGCTTGATCGAAAATGGCTGGATCTTCAGTCTGACAGAAATATAATCCATTATGAAGTTCTTGTAAAACAATCAGTTCAGCTCCTTTTGCAGCACACGAGCGTATATTTTTTTTCAGTTTGGCCACATTTGCATTTCGTTCAGCCGTGTTGAATTGTTGGATTAATGCTATTTTCATTTTTTTTAATCTTTGTTCTTGGCTCTTTAATCTATTGTCTGTTTCGGATATTGCATAGTCACACAATGTAATGAGCCATGTTGTTTGATTAATGCAGTGCAATTTATGCCAATAATTTCTCGGTCAGGAAAAGCCTTTTGCAGCTGTTCTTTCGCAATTTCGTCTTTCGGTGAATTGTATGTTGGCATTAGAACTGCTCCATTGATGATTAAAAAATTAGCGTATGTCGCAGGCAATCTTTCGCCTTCAAAATATACTTCATCGGCCATTGGAAGTGGGATAAGCCTGTAATATCTTCCCTCTGGAGTTTTAAATTTCCGAAGTTCTTTTTTCATTTTCTTCAATTCCAGAAAATGTTCATCCGCTTCATCCTCACATCTTACGTAAGCCATTGTACTTCGGTCGCAAAGTCGTACTATTGTATCCACATGACTGTCAGTATCATCACCGGCAAGATAACCGTGCTCCAACCACAAAACCTGTTTCAGGTCAAAATAATCTTTCAACCTTTCTTCTATATCATCCTCTGACAGATTATTCCTGTTGTCAGAAAGTAAACATTCTGCTGTTGTCAAAACTGTTCCTTCGCCGTCTGATTCTATGCTGCCACCTTCAAGAATAAAGTCATAACAGTTTTTATGACCTGAATCACCGAAGATACCAGCCATATATAGTTTTCGGGTAATTAGATTGTCATAATTTGCAGCAAATTTCATTCCCCAACCATTGAAAGTGAAATCATAAACCACCGGTTTATCATCTTCAAAAACCGTTATTCCTCCATGGTCGCGAGCCCAGGTATCATTGGTTGGCATTTCGGCAAAAGTGATTTTATCCAGTTCATCTTCGGTGAAAAATCCTTCCACTTCCTCTGCATCCACACACACAATCAGCAATTTTTCAAATCTGAGAATGGTTTTGGCGATGTTTACGAAACATTCATTCACTTCGTCGAGCATATCAACCCAATCGGTATTCTCATGTGGCCAGGTAAGTTGAACGAATTCTTGTTC
>JBAWXD010000025.1:0-27633 GCA_037144275.1 Paludibacter sp.
TCCGTGATTCAAATTGTATGATATGCTTGGAATGCCCTTACCTAGTTCAATTTTGCTTACATATTTAAGATGAAACTTATGTAAAAACCACCCCATTCCAATAATGTCGAACAAACCCTGATGATTGGCTACAAAAATCAGGGGCTTTCCGTCCGGAATCAATTCCCTGTTTTCTATTTCTACTTTAGAAAAAATAAAATACAAGCTGAGAATTGTGAAAAAATTCAGAATATCAACACTCTTTTTATGTGCCTGATATCCAAAGAAATTAAAACAAATCCATTGAATAGGCTGAAACAGACAGATGAAAAATAGAAACCAACTGTAAGCAAGAATGGACAGTGGGTAAGATAATAACTTTTTCATATTACGGAAATTTTCCACAAAAGTAAGATTTTTTTTAATCCAAAATATTAAATTTAATTTGTTTTTAGCAGAATTTATTTTTATTTTGAACACTCATTGTGTTGTTGCTGAATTGAATAGATAAGTAATTTTTTCCAAATCTTCCGGTGTGTCGATACCAACAGATTCTACATCGGTATAGCCAACCTTAATTTTGTATCCGTTTTCCAACCATCGAAGTTGCTCAAGGGATTCGGCCAACTCAAGAGGTGATTGTTCCAAAAGCGTTATTTCTCCTAGAATATCAGCACGATAAGCATAAATACCTATATGTTTCAGGTAGGGATGTTGCGAAATCCAGTCTTGAAGTTTAGCTCCACGTTTATATGGAATAACTGAGCGGCTGAAATACAGTGCTTCATTCCAATTATTCACAATTAATTTTGGGCAATTTGGATTAGTCAAAACCTCCAAATCCTCTTTCTGAGTGATTTTCTTTGCTAATGTGGCCAATTGAGTTCCCGCATATTCGAAACATTTCTGTAACTCTATTATTTGTTCAGGTTGTATAAAAGGCTCGTCGCCCTGAACGTTGATAATGACGTCGAAGTTTTCTTCTAATTTTGTATATGCTTCGTAACAACGGTCAGTCCCGCTACGATGCTGGTCAGATGTCATAATTGCTTTTCCACCAAAAGCCTCAACTGCATTGAAAATTCGTTGATCATCGGTTGCCACATATACATTTTGCACTGCTTTTGAAACCTGATCGTAAACCCGCTGAATCATAGTTTTTCCGCCAATATTAGCCAATGGTTTTCCGGGAAAACGGGTTGATGCATAGCGTGCAGGTATGATAGCTACAAAGCTCAACGGTTTTTCTTTAAAAGATTTTGATGGCATTGATAAATATAAATTCTGTGTTTATAAAACTGATCTTCTTTTATACATTCGTTTTTTTAAATATACAAACCAGCTCGTGGAACGTAATAATAGTAATACGATTAAAGGAAAAGCGGCAAGATTAAAAATCTGAGTTGATAGTGCAAACGAGAAAAGTCCTCCAATGAGAAGCAAAATGTTTATAATTTCGTAGAAAAAAATCGGAGTACGTAATTTTGGAAACCACATAAAAATACCAAGTAGAATATTGAGTGGATTTAACCACAATATATTTAAATTGGATTTAACTAATGGGTGGGAAGAGAATATCATCATATAGGCTACTAATAAGCCACCTATACCTGTCGAAATAAGTAAAACTGAGTCAAATAATTTATAATGGTGATTGCGAAATAAATCCCAAATTGTAATTAACAAACCTATTATGAAAAGGATTAATGTGAGTGTTAAAGGTTTTATTGAAAAAATGCTTAGTTTTTGTTCAACTTCTTTTTTGTCAATCAAAAGTTTCTTATCTAGAACTAATTTTCTGTTCTGATTATTTAAGGAGTGAATTTCAGCCGTTTGAAAACCCGTCATTAGAACCTCGGGTAAAAACATACTTTCACTAAAGGTTGGAGACTGATCAGCATCTTTTCCGAATAACAAATCGATCCCAAATTTTAACCAGGTATCATTTCCAACATAACTTCCTATCCACTGCCGATAAGTCTTTACATCTGAATTATCTTCGAATTTTACATAACCATGTATAGAACCTAATATTTTATCTCTTGGACGGGTTGAACAATTGTCGAACACAAAATTATAGCGATAAACTCTGTTTTCAGGTTCGTAGTTTCTTAACAGATTTTTGATTAAAACTCTTTTCTCATTTGAATTCAGATTAAGTATTTGTTCCCAAACCAACGAATTACGTTGAGCATAACAAGCCAGGAAATTGCCTGTATCATATACCCCAAGCTCATAATCCGTTTCGCCCTTGATAAATTTATAATAAAAATCGGGTGTTTCAAAACTAAAAATGCCATAATTAAAGACTACATCTATTGCGGAATGAGGATTTTTTAAACGGATAGCAGTATGACCAAATTTTTCATACACCTCTTCGCCTGCTGAACAGGTTATCAAGCTTACAATTGTCGAATCGCTAAACATTAATTGCTGAGCATTCAGTTTAAGAGTACTCAATAATATGAAAAAGTACAAGAAAATACGTTTCATAGATCTTTTATGCTAAATGAATATCACAAAAGTAATCATATTTATTTGAATTTTCATGATTGATATTTTTTGCAATTTCAAAAACAATGATAATCAGTTCTTTTATTCGAAAATAACAACTGAAAAATCCCATTTTCAATATTTATTTATATTTTTTTGCTATTTAGGATATATTTGTCAGAAAATCACTAAATTTGTGCTTTATAACATTGTTGTCAAACATATTTCAGTGAAAATTTTATGGCAAAAAAACATGTTTCAGAGCTAAAACCAATAGAAGAAATTCTAACTGTTTGGGATGTCTTGACTCCTGATGAAAGGCAGTTTGTGAAAAACAATTATTCTATTCATCATTTTAAGAAAAATGAAATGATCCATTGCGAAGGTGAGATACCTACACACATGATGATACTGGCCAGTGGAAAGGTGAAAGTTTATAAAGAAGGAGTCGGAAGCCGATCGCAAATTATCAGAATGCTGAAGCCTGGAGAACACTTTGGTTACAGAGCCATTATTGCGAACGAAAATTACAATACTAATGTGACCGCTTTTGAAGCTTCGACGGTTTACATGATAAAAGCAGATATTTTTTTGTCTATTTTACGTCATAACAATGCATTTTGTTATCGTTTTTTGGAAGAAATAGCCGGAGATTTAGGCGCTTCGGATGCTCGTACCGTAAATCTTACACAAAAACATATTCGAGGTCGACTTGCTGAAGCCTTATTGTTGTTAAGAAAAAATTATGGCATGGAAGAAGATGGTGCTACCATTTGTATTTACCTTTCACGCGAAGACCTTGCTAACTTGTCCAATATGACCACCTCTAATGCTATTCGCACTTTGTCGATGTTTGTAAATGAACATGTTATAGCCATGGATGGCAGGAAACTTAAAATTATTGACGAAGAACGATTACGAAAAATAAGCAAAATGGGTTAACTTATGGATTCTTCACAGATTCACTCAATATATAATTCGGTTTTACACTTTCTGGCTACCGGTCAGATAACCACTGCCATTGCCAAAACTGAGTCTTTAACTAATGAGCTGCAACTCGGAGAATATAACGATCGGCTAAATGATCTGCATCAAAATTACCGTTTTCTCTTGCAGTACTATATTACCGGAGTTGAAGATCCTGAACGTAAATCAGTTTATAATAAGCTGATTGCTAAATTGTTTGTTCTGGATGCAGAATTGCGAGAAGAACTTTTATTTCGGAATTCAACTAATTTTGAATATACTCAGAAACGTTATTTTCCCTACACCAAAAAATATAAATCACCAACAGAATTACTGATATCGCTCCGGTATTATCATTCGCAATCCGTTCTGATTTCCAATTTACAAGATAGTCATGAGTTGGAAAAGAACCGGTTACGCTCAAATTATGAGACTGCTTTAACCGAACTTTTTAATATTTTCTGGTTAGCAACTTCGTATGAATCGGAGGAGAAAAAACTTTTTGAACTGATTCTAATTGATTCTTATACGGGTTTTTTAGAAAAATCAATCCTTATTTCTGCACTGACGCTCAATTTGTGGCGCATGTTCGACGAGCGCAAAATCATGATGCTTCTCGATGTCTGTCAGTCAGATAATCAGATGGTTCGACAGCGTGCCATGGTTGGTTTGACTTTTGTGATGGCTCGATACAACCGTTTTTTGCCCTATTTTCCTGCTATAAGAAATAGGTTGGTTTTATTGGCAGATGATAATCATGTGGTTGATAATTTTCAAACCATATTAATTCAGATAATCTCAACAGCCGAAACTGAAAAGATTTCAAAGAAAATGCAGGAAGAAATTCTTCCAGAGATGATGAAAATCAGTCCGTTGCTGAAGGATAAAATGGACTCAGACACACTTTTAAATTCAGATGAATGGGGTGACGAAAATCCTGAATGGCAGGAAATGCTTGATAAAAGTGGAATATCCGATAAACTGAAGGAACTGAGCGAACTGCAAATGGAAGGTGCTGATGTTTATATGAGTACGTTTTCACTTCTGAAGAATTTTCCGTTTTTCTCGGAAACAAGTAACTGGTTTTTGCCTTTTGACACAAAATACTCTACTGTAAAAGAGCTATTTAAACAGGATGATAATTCATTGATTTCTGCTTTTGTGGGGAATAACATTATGTGTAATTCGGATAAATACTCTTTCTGTCTCAGTATTTTGCAAATGCCAGAATCACAACGCGGCATGCTGAAGAATTCGTTCAAAATGGAAGCTGAACAGTTGGCGGAGTTGACGAACGACGAAGCTATGCTTAATCCGAATTTGGAAACAAAAAATATCTCGAAACAATATATTCAGGATTTGTTCCGGTTTTTTAAACTGTATTCGAAGCACGGCGATTTCGCGGACATGTTTAGCTATTCACTTTCGATGCACCACTCATTTTTATTCGATATTTTGGCGAATGATCACGATTTTAAAATAAGTATTGCCGAATATTATTTCTCCAAAAGCCACTTTAATCCAGCTCTTGAACTGTTTGAGGAAATTCAGCATGAAATAACTCCAATGGCTGCCTTATATCAGAAAATTGGGTATATATATCAGCAGACTTCACAATTCGAAAAAGCTCTTGAAGCTTATAATAAAGCAGATATTATTCAACCCGACGATATTTGGACAGTTCGCAAAATGGCACTTTGTTATCGATTGTCGGGTAATTTTGAGAAAGCGCTTGAATTCTACCAGCATGTTGATTATCTGAGACCCAATCAAAACTCAGTTTTAATGCAAATTGCACATTGTTTTGTTGAGTTGAGAAAATTCAAAGAAGCATTGAGTATTTACTTTAAACTGGATGCACTTGAAGGCGAAAATATAAAGGTATGGCGTGCAATTACCTGGTGTTCCTTTGTTTCGGGTAATATAAAACAAGCGGATTATTATGTCAGTAAACTCGTAGAGAATGAACCCAATGTGCAGGATTTTATGAATGCAGCACACATAGCCTGGTGCCAAAAAAAACACACCGAAGCCATAAATCTGTATCGTAGAAGCATTGAATTGCAGGAGAATAACCGCGATTTATTTCTCGGAGCATTCAATGAAGATAAATCTTATCTGATTGCAAATGGAATTGACAAAGATGAGATTCCGTTGATGCTGGATGCACTTTTAGTAGCAGTAAGCAGTAAGCAGTAAGCAGTAAGCAGTAAGCAGTAAGCAGACAATTAAAGTCTGTACCCCAAACCCCATTCAATAAATTCTGCTTTTTGAAGATGTGTTTTTAATCCTACACATATGAAATAATGTTTACTTATGGCATATTTCAGTGTGACACGGGTATACAGCCACCCATCTTCTGTGTCGATGTTATACGGATAAATCAATCCTTTATTCATCGGTGCAACTTTTGCCTGATCGTAAGGCGAAAGGTTTTTAAGCGGATCGTATAAATACAGTCCGAAATCCATTCCCCCAATCAATTTCCCAAACAATAATTCATGTTGCCACGATAATCCGACACGGAACTTGTTTTTCAACTCATCAGTTGTAATACAGTAACGTGAGAATTTCGTATTTCCATCGAATGCTCCGTCATAGAATGCATCCACAGCCAATCCCATTCGGTAAAAATTAGTAATAGGGTGATATACACTGGCAATCACAGACACAATCGGAAAGGTTTTCTGATCCTGATAATATAATTGTCGGAAGCCACCTGATACAATAATTTCCGGATAGAATTTTTTTGTAATTCCGTCTAATTGTTGCTTTTGTGGGAATGTGTATTTCTTGTAATTTGGTGTATATTTCAATCCAATAAAGCCATTCAGTAAATTTAACCCCGAGTTTGGAGCAACAGCGCTTCCGTTCGACATATGATTCCAGGTATAATCGCCGGTTAGGCTGAGCCCCTTTGTTATAGGTATTTCCAGACTAGCACCGGCAGAAAAATAGACGTTAACAACTGAGCCTATGGCACCATTTGTCCCGGTTAAAGATGGAAGTACATTCCCAACTGAATCGGTATTGGTATTGTAATAATTTTTGGTCAGAAAACTTACGCCTGTTCCACCTTTAAAATTCAGTTTCAGAAAATTAGTGCGAATGATAGAGTAGGAAATATAGGGATAAATGGCATAAGCATTTCCAAGTTTGGCCGGATTCCCCAGATTTAACCAAACAGCTCCCAATCCAATCGTAGGAAAACCATTGAATTGATACCATGGTTTTTCGTTCATCGATTGAAATTCAAGCGATAACTCAGCGCCTGAAACCGGATTTAAAACTAACGCTTTTACATGCGCATCGTGTGGAATAATATTCCCGTAAATCCCCTGTAATTTAATACTATAGTTATCAAATGTCTGTGCATGTATTGAGCAACAGTATAAGATAATGAGGATTATTAGAAGCCTGTTTTTCATAAAATCATCCATCGCAAATGGTTTTCCATTCAATTATTTTGGTTACCTTTGACAGCGCAAAAATAGCAAAATAATTATCAATCTCAGTTGTTCCACAAAAAACATGTTTTCAGTTTTAAAAAAAGAGTTGCGTGCATTTTTCAGTAATGCAACAGGATATATTGTCATTTTTATTTTTCTGATGCTCACGGGCTTGTTCCTTTGGGTAATTCCAGGTGAATACAATGTGTTGGATGCCGGTTATGCTAATGTTGCCGGATTGTTTTATCTCGCACCATGGTTGTTTTTATTTTTGTGTCCTGCCATCAGCATGCGTCTTTTTGCTGAAGAAAAACAAACCGGAACCTGGGAATTGCTGGTCACAAAACCTGTCAGCAAAACTCAAATTGTTCTTGGAAAATATCTAGCAGGCTGGTTGCTGGTTATTGCCGCTTTATTACCTGCACTTCTCTACTATTTATCTATTTCTTATCTGGCCGAGCCGCTTGGAAATGTTGATTCCGGTGCATTTTGGGGATCGTTTATCGGATTGATTTTTCTGGCAGCGCTGTATGTAGCTATCGGCACCTTTGCCTCGTCACTTTCTTCTAATCAAATTGTATCATTTGTAGTAGCTATGGTACTTTCCTTCTTTTTCTATTATGGTTTTGAGGTTGCTATGAGTTTCTTTAGATCGGGACAATCTGTACAAGTAGTTGAACAATTAGGAATACATGCACATTATAAATCGATGAGCCGTGGTGTGATTGATTCGCGCGATATTATATATTTTGTGATGCTGAGTGGCGGTTTTTTATTTGCGACAGTTTGGAGAGTGAGAAAGTAGTGGCCCCTAAATCCCCTAAAAGGGGACTTTAAGAATTATATATAAAAATACAATGAAACAAACTTTAGATTCCCCCTTTGGGGGATTAAGGGGCCCACAAAAGCCCTATATTTTAATTACCAACGATGATGGTCACGAGGCAAAAGGAATAAACGTGCTGACGCGGTTGATGATGGAAATAGGTGATGTAGTCGTAGTTGCACCGGATGGACCCCGCTCGGCACAGTCAAATGCTCTGACGGTAACTCATCCTATTCGTTTCAAGATGATTGACGAACGTGAAGGACTAAAACGTTATTGTTGCACCGGTACACCGACTGATTGTGTGAAGTTAGCTCTAAATGAAATTGTTGAACGTAAACCCGATTTGATAGTTTCCGGTATTAATCATGGTTCAAATTCAGCCATTAATGTTATTTATTCCGGCACGATGGGAGCAGTGCTCGAAGGTTGTGAAAATGGTGTTTTATCTATTGGATTTTCTATTGATACCCATTCACTGGAAGCCGATTTTTCTCATTTCGAGTCGTATATATTGAAAATAACCCGCGAAGCATTAAAAAACGGATTAAGTCGTGGTACCTGTCTGAATGTAAACGCTCCGAATGGTAAAATTAAAGGAGTGAAGATTGCACGTCAGGCTGATGGTCAGTGGGTAAAAGAATATGAAAAAAGAACTGATCCGCAAGGGCGAGCCTATTTTTGGCTTACTGGTTATTTTGAAAACAATGAACCGGAAGCTGAAGATACAGATGAATGGGCCATATTGAACAATTTCATTTCTATTGTTCCAACTAAGATTGATTTGACAGCTTACGAAGCAATGGAAGCAGTTAATAGTTGGGAATTTTAGTTTGTAAAGTCTTAAAGTTCAAAGTTTATAAAGATCAAAGGTACACATTAACCATTAACCTTTGACCATTAATCATTATTCACATGGAGCGTTTCAATAAATTTACATATGGCATAATTCCCGGATTATTACTTCCGCTGCTGTTTATGTCGGTTTATCTGAACCGTTTTTATCCCGACCACTTATCGTTTACTGAATCAATAAAACAGATTTGGCCGGGTTTACTGATGGGAAAATTGCTGTTATTGTCTATTATGCCAAATCTTGTTCTGGTATTTGTTTTTTATAAAAGCGATAGTTTCAGAATTGCAACCGGAATAATGGTGGGAGCGATGCCTTATCTGATTTCGAGTTTTTTTATGCTATAAATCAGCAGTTAGCGGCAAGCAGTAAGTCTGAACCAATCAGTTGACTAATTAATCAACAAATAACCAAATAACCATTCAACCAATTAGCTAAATAACTATGCGTTACTTTCTTATAGCCGGTGAGGCATCCGGTGATTTGCATGCATCTAATTTGATGCGAGAGCTGCGAGAAGCTGATTCAGAAGCTGAATTCTGCTTTTTGGGTGGTGACCTTATGCTGGCGCAAGGTGGACAGTTGGTGAAGCATTATCGTGAAATGGCTTTTATGGGTTTCTGGGCGGTGCTGAAAAATGCACCAACGGTTCTAAGAAATATAAATGACTGCAAGAAAGCCATTATAAATTTCCAACCCGATGTGGTTATTTTAATTGATTATCCGGGTTTCAATCTTCGTATTGCAGAATTTGTAAAGGAAAATTTGAAAACCCCTGTTTACTATTATATATCTCCCAAAATATGGGCGTGGAAAGAATACCGGATTAAAGATATTAAACGCTATGTAGATAAAATGTTTACTATTTTTCCTTTCGAAACGGAATTTTATGCCAAACATAATTATCCGGTTGAATATGTTGGCAATCCAACTGTTGAGACGATTCTTAACCGTCCGAATCCGAATCAGACATTAGAAGAATTTTGTGATCAGAATAACCTTAAACAAAAACAAATCATAGCCATTTTGGCCGGTAGTCGAAAGCAGGAAATTTCTGCATGTCTGCCCCGAATGATTGATGCTGCTTTGATTTTTGACAATTATCAGACCGTTATTTCCGGTGCACCCGGAATAGATCCTCAGTATTATCAGAAAATATTGGATGGAAAGAAAATACCGGTTGTATTTGGCAAAACATACGAATTACTTCAACATTCCAGAGCGGCTATTGTAAATTCAGGAACTGCCACACTCGAAACTGCTATGGTGGGTACTCCGCAAGTAGTGGTTTATCATGTCATTTTCGGACGGTTAGCTTATGCTGTTAAGGACATTTTAATCAAAGTAAAGTTTTTTTCTTTAGTCAATCTTGTCGCTGAAAAGGAAGTTGTGAAGGAATTGGTAGCACATTTTTTTACAGTTGAAAATGTGGCCAGAGAATTAGAAAAGCTCATCTATCATCAAACTTACCGCAATAGGATTACTAAGGGTTACAATGAAATCTTGGAAACCCTTGGCGAACCCGGTGCTGCAAAGCGTGCTGCAACTTCCATTTATAGAGAACTGTTAAAAAAGTGAGGGAGAATTCACATGGTTAAGCCATAACGCAAGCCATTGCAATGCTGTAGAATTTGGAAGCGGTAGTTTCACTGCGTGAGGTAAGTACCACAGGATTGTCAGTTCCCTGAAGTAATCCACCCATTTGAGCTCCTGCAAAAAGTGCCAGCCCTTTGTAGAATGTGTTGGCACACTCAAAGTTTGGAAAGATAAGAATATCAGCGTCACCAAGTACCGGACTCGGTACATTTTTAATGCTTCCACGCTCGGCATCCAATGCCAGAAATATATCAAGCGGCCCATCCATAATTACATCCCCAAATTCACCTTCGCGCCACATCTGCATTATGTCCAGATAATCCTGCATATACTGTATTTTAGGATTAGCTATTTCTGTGGCATGAATCAGGGCAATTTTAGGTTTCTTAAGCCCAAACTTATACGCTGTTTGAATGGCATATTTTACCATAGCTATTCGTTGTATCAAATTGGGAGAAGGAATAACCACCGGATCACTAAAGAAAATCAGTTTACGATAGTTCGGTATTTCCATGGCCGCATTATAGGTCATTACGGTTCCGGGTTTCAGAATGCCTTTTTCTTTATCCAGAATGGCACGTAGCAGTACGTCCGTATTCACCAGTCCTTTCATCAGAATATCGGCTTCACCCTCTTTCACCATTCGTACCGCCTCAATGGCAGCCTCTTTTACTTCAGGCACATCAATAATATGAACAAAAGGCGAGAGGGTATGTTCTTCGAACAAGTGAGGCGATTCAATGGAAGCCACATCGCCAATCAGATAGGCCTCGATAATCCCCAAATCAACAGCCTGCAAAACCGCATCGAGCGTGTGTGCATCCACCGCGTTGGCCACAGCCATGCGCTTACGGCAGTTCAGTCCGGTAAGATGAGCTGTCAGTTCGGCAAACGATGAAATTGACTCCATTCAGTACTGTTTTGGGTGGATTTACTCCACAAATGTAGAGATAATATTTTAGTGCTACAACTAACAACACCCAATTCGGGCGACTTGTTTAAAGATTTGTTTTCCACCTTTTTAAAGCGAAAATCAGAAAGCATAGGTGCTGCTTTCTGATTTCAGTTTTTTATTCGCTAAACAACTATATTGTAAATTTTTAGTTCGGTTCTGATATCAGATTGTAAGATTTTGATAATAGAGATGATATATAAAAAAAAGAACGGAGCGGAATTTTTTCTTTCCACTCCGTTCGGGTTGTAAACAAACATATTAGTTTTTCACTAATTTCTTTAGTACCATACCTTCGTCGTTGTTTATCTTCAGCAAATAAATACCTTTTAGTGCTAGCGGTATTGTTACTTTTTCTCCTTCCGATTTTATTTCTCTGAGCTGTAAGCCATTCAAGCTATAAACAGCCACGGTTTCGCCTATTGATGTACCTTCAACAATTATTGCAGATTGCGTGCTATATATTTTCCGGTTAGTATTTAAAAGTACTGGAACAGCAGTTGGTGATTCTACAATATTGAAAAAATCTTGCCACACTACAGCTGCTCTATAAGCTGCCACACTACCAACAGGAACATATAAAATGCAAGTATTTTTATTTATAGCACCAAACACACCCGATGATTTACTTAAATCGAAAGGGGTAGTTGTTTTTGTATAAATGGAAAATAAACTACTACTATTTAAACCACTAAAAGCGTTATTTCCAATTGTTACCAAAGAGGATGGAAAAGCAATGCTTGTCAATTTGGAGCAATTAAAAAAGGCAGATGCACCAATAGCGCTAACCGACGAAGGGATATTTATACTTGTCAGATTAGTGCAGCCATAAAAAGCACCTGTTATTATGGTAGTGAGTACTGTTGAAGGAATGTTTACGGTAGTCAATCCGGTACAGCCATAAAATGCCTGGTTTTCGATAGAGATTACATTCGAAGGTAGGGTTATCGTAGTTAGGTTTTTAGTGTAATTATTAGGCGGAATAAGTGTAAATGCAATGGGTGGAATTGCGTTAGCAGCATATACATAGCTTCCTGCCATAGTTCCACTACTGCCAGTATAAGCTGCAATTGTTACACTGCTTAAATCTAAATTTGCAAGCATAGGAATGTAGTATTGAATAAATTTAAAATCGCGTGCATCCATTGTGCCAGTAATTTTAAGATCAGTGGATGTGTAAATGTCCGTTCCAACAGCCGCTAAATTCAAGCCACCGGCAGTACAATTAATAGTCAATGCAGAAGCGTTTAACCCCATCACAATAGAGCTAAAAAGTAGAAAGATTATTTTTTTCATTCCTTTTGGTGCCTACTCGTAAAGCTTTTCGGCTATCGCTCCCTACTCTTTGTTCGGATTTTCGGGTTGTTCCGTATGTTTATTAATTATTGCTTAATAATAGCTTATTTTTCTTCTTTTTATAGAAATGATTCTGTCGTTCTGATTAATAGTTTGTTTTATCCAATTTCCTTTTTTATCCAATTCATAGCTGTGTGGATAAATACCCAGATAAACTCCATTTATATCACATTCAAGTACGTCACACAAATTTCCATCATCATTATAGGCATATAAATACTTCGTTGCTAATTCAAGTCGCATTCTTGGGTTGTAATAAGCATCCTTCTCAATCAATTGCGCATTTTTATAAAGGTAGCTGTTCTTTATGTCCAACTTGCCATCGGCAGAATAGAAACACGACTCTATTAAATTTCCTGATTTATCATACTTAAACGAGTATTTCATAAATAAACTATCATCTCGATTGTACTTGAATTCATTTGTTTCGGTCAAACTATCGGTTGTAATGCTAACTGATTTCAATATCCGAAATCCATCAAAATCAAACTGATTGGTTATAAGTGTATCAGTTTTTTCCTGATACGTATATTTTGTTCTCCTTTTTCGCTTTTCGGCAGGATTCTCACGTTTTGAGCTGTCGGTTTCTGATAGTAAATTTCCCTGTAAATCATATTCATAACGATGCTTTGAATACGGTTTTCCATCGTCGTAAAATGAGCTTTCTTCAATTAGTTGTCCTCTGAAGTTTTGTTTGAAAGTTGTTTTTCCGCTTATATGCTTTGTCGAGTCAAGAGTTGAAACTTCCACAACATTACCTACACGGTTAAAGCTGATTTTAGATGTTGCTTTGGTTATTTCATTGGTTTTACTCTCTGAATGATTAAAGTCTGTTTCCGTTTCTATTATCATTGCCACTTCTCCTTTTAAATTCCGTTTCAATGCATCTGTCTGAAAAACAGTTGGCCTTGACCCGCACAATTGGCACAACTGTTTTAAGTCATTCAACAAGCTATTTTTAAGCGTATTCGTTGTTGACTTGCTCAACTGAAACAAGAGCTTATGGTCTTTTTCTATTTTTCTGCTTTTATTTTCGATGGCAATATAGATGCAGCTATCAGCATCTTCACGCTGCATATATATAAACCGGATATCGGACAAATCAACCGAATAGCGACGGGAAGTTTCTAAATACTTCTTGCCTTCCTTTTTCATGCCATATTCAACGCCATACAAAACATGCTTTACTGTGTCTATCCGAAAATTCTTATACAGATAATCGGGACTTGGTTGTTTGCTGTAATTTAGCTGTACGTATATTTTCCCTATCACATCCTTGAAGTAAGTTTTTTGCGGAACTTCAATCGTCCGTGAATAGGCAAAGTTGAAACTGCTTAGAATCTCAACTAAGATTAGTGCAGTAATAAATTTAAAAGTATGAGGTATATTTGACATTTCATTTATGGATTATTTCCGTCTTCCACCGCTTTTACTCGCTTGCTTTTTCGAACCAGTATACCGGATAATCATATTTGTTGTTCCATTATAAACTCTTTCAGCTGTGGCAATGCAAGTATTTGGAGTAGGAAAACAGATGGAATAAGTTCTTCTTGGTATCGGATATTTACCATTCGGGTTTACATTAATCACTTGTGCGTGCCACGTTTTGCCACCATCTACTGTTTTATGAATAGAATCGGCAGTAACATTGTAACCTGTGTTTGCATCCTGAAAGTAGAGCAACCCCTGGTACATATTTCTTATTTTCGTTTTCGTCCACGTGGTGCCACCATCTGTAGTTTTGCACAAGTACGAATAATCGGTTTTATCGTTGGGGTCTTTGGCGTAACTCCATGTATAAGCTACATTGGGTGAACCGCATGCCATCGATACATAGCCTTTGTTACTTCGCGAAGATTCTAAAACCGACCAACTTGCTCCACCATCGGTTGTTTTGCAAATAAGAAATGTACCCGGTTCGCCACTTACCGACATGGTGTTACCAAATCCGATGGCATAACCCACCAGCCCCTGAAATACCCAATAGTGCAATTCGGTGGGAGCTACCGGTAACTTTTTCCAGTGTGCACCGGCATCGGTGGTTTGCATCAACATGCCATACGCTCCGGTGATAATGCCATTATCGGGCGTAGTGAAATGTATCTGTGTAAAACTTCTACCATACACATACGTAGTCGGTTGGACTTTCCACGTGAGACCACCATCGGTAGTACGGAGTAAGCGCTCTCCCTTTTTAGCCTGACCAATTAAATAACCCGTTTTGGCATTGGTGAAGAACACATCCTGAAACCGCATGGTATCTACCTTTAGCATCTCAGCCCAGGTAGCTCCGCCATCTTCTGTTTTTAGCAGGATACTTACAAATTCTAACCCGTTCCTGCGATTAATCCCTGCCACAAAACCCGTATTGGCATCGGCAAAAAACACCGGACGTAATGTATATTCGGTATTGCTATGCTGGATTTCCCATTGGGCATGGGAAGTGCCACTGAATGCCAGAATAATCAGGAATAATATTGTGAGCTTTTTCATAATGTATGTGTTTATTTTATTGACTAATCATTTTAAAAGTTTTCTAGTGTCGTCATTTACAGCGACTAAAATTTATTCTCAACTGACTCTTTGATTGTAATTTCTTTTTTCAAAAGCTTAAATAAATACTTAAATGCTTTGAATGCTCGGGTTCCATTATCTTTATTATATCTTATACCATAAGGAGTATCATTTTTTAATGTATTAATTTTTTTTTCTGCGTAAATATCTTCATAGTACTTGTCGTATTTAACGCCGGAAATAAATCTCACATATTCACCATCTAACATTATTACTACATTGCTATTCAAATCAATATAATACTTTATTTTTGTAATGGTATGATCAGTACTTAAGATATATACAACAAAATTGATTCTATTCTCTTCTTTGTTGTAAACGAACTTTTCTTCATCGTATTCATGATCAACATTACCACCATGACGAGGATTAAAGTAATCGTACGATTTAAGGGTTAGAAATTCCAAGGTTTCATCCAACGTAGCATCTTGAGCTTTTACATTGCCTACTATAGCCATTAAGCATAAGCTTACTATTATTGCTATTTTTTTCATGATTGTAATGTTTTAATTATTATTGCCTACTTTGTTTAAGGATTTTCGGCGGGGTCCTTTGTGGGTTATACTGTCATGAGACACAGACTAGCACAAACTGGGCAATTTTGCGGACTAAGGTTATTCAGATTTCACCAAGTACCACAGCCCATAAATATAGAAACTGTTTCCATCCAAACACTTTCAGCTTTTCCATCTTTCCAAGTAGTGTATTTTCTTGATTCAACTAAATATTTGCACATATAATCTGTTTGTCTACATGCTTGATATGAATCACGAAAGTTCGTTTTTGTAGAAGAAATAATCTCGTAGGTTGTCCCATTTAGTTCTTTTTTTTGATTTTTATCGTTAGGAGAGATTTGTTTTGCATTTTTCATTTCAATGCTCAAAGAATCAAATGGAATCGCTTTCAATGTTTTGATATCAGGTACTTTCGCAGATATTGAATCAATTTTAGCAATCGAATCTTGTCTTGATTCTTTTGACTTGTCACTCGCGCTTTGTCTACATGCATTGCAGAATAACATTGAAACTGAAAATAAAATAATTAAATTCTTTTTCATAACTATAATTTTTCTTTTTCACCTACTCATAAGCTTTTCGGCTGCCGCTCCCTACTCTTTCTTGGATTTTCGGGGTATTCCATTTGGTTTGTTATTCTACTCTAAAATAAATCTTCATTCATTAACTTTGCACCACATAACTCGGCCGCATGCTTTAATGCTTTGTCTAGCTTAGTATAATCTCCATTTTCATTTAACCCAAAGAGTATTTGATTGCTTGTGCAATTTGCATCAGATTTAGGATCAGGGATGAATTCTACTTTTACTAAGTTGTTAGTAGTTGATGTTAATCTTCCTTTCTTTACAGAAGTACAATTTCTAAAATTTATACTCACATTAAAACTACCTTCTTTTGTGAATGTAAGTGTTTTAGTTTCGTAATCGAAATTAACAATGTAGTAATAGCCATATCCTTTATCGTTACAATCTTTAATATGCATTAACTAACCATTTGCTTTTACATAACTCCTTATCCAATCAATTGTTTCTGTAAGTGTAGGACCTTGATTCTGAGCATAACTGCTAGTACTTATTCCTATCGAAAAAAGTACGATAAGTAAAATTGTTTTTGTTTTCATAACTTTATGTTGTTTGTTGTTTTCCCTACTCTTTTTTAAGGATTTTCGGGATGTTCCGTATGTGTTTGTATTATTCATCCGATGACTTTAAGTCATCGGATGAATAATAAGCAGATTTAATGACAATATCAGTTATTCCATTTCTTTTTGACGGAACCAAAAATTGTCAATGTAATAAACTGTGAAACCTTTTGATTTATATTCTCGTATCATATCGGTGCGTGCGTTATCAACTGCATCATAGTCACTACTCCAGCCCCAATAAGATTTATAGTAAGCAAAAAACCTTTCAGTTTCCTTTTTAACAGCATTTTGCCACTGATTGCTGAGTGCCTGAACAGTTGCGTCTACATAACCTTTACGATTTTCATATCCTGAGACAACTGGTGAAATGTAAATAATTTTCGTTTCGTACAAATAACCAAAGCAATAAGCATACACTTTCTTTTCTTTCTGCGCACTTACATAACCGATTGAACTACAAACAATAGCCATAGCGATAACTAACATTTTTGTTTTCATATTCTTATAAATTTAATTGTTGTTTCCCTACTCTTTGTTCGGATTTTCGGGTTTTTCCGTATGTGTTTTATTTCTTTTCAAATGCCTTAATAATTCTTTCATATAATATTTTCATATCAATTTGTTGTTGATTTTTTTCGTCAATTACTATCGGTGTTGGTGCGATGGCTATGCATATTCCGTTGTAAATAGAATCGCAGACTTTGCTTTTGATTAATTCCATACAAATGCAATTTTTGTATTCGCCTGTTGGAAGTTGAACGGTATGTTCTGATACGAATGTTGCGTTTACTATGGATTGATTAATAGATTTATGGCAAAGGTCTTCGTAATATTGAACCAATTCTTCTTTATTTTTATAATTCGATGCGTGGAAGAAATTGATATTCACGGTATCAATCACCGAATTGATTGAAGCCATCAATCCCGAACGGGCTTCGTACTTCGCTTTTTTGGATGCTATCATTTTATCCTTGCTTATTCCGCTTGCACAGTAACGAAATGCTTTCGCATCACTGTTATCTATGCCTACAAAACACCAGGTTTCCATTGAATTGTCATCCGAATGGTTCTTCGCCTGTCCCAAAAGTGTCATTGTATATGCAGATAGTAGTATAAAAATAGCCGTCATACCTAATGAAAAATAAGCCGAAGATTTATGTTTAATTGCTCTTTTCATATAAATCGTTTCTCAATCATTTATGATTTTAGACGCAAAGCATTATGTTTGTACTTATTCTGTTTCGTGCACTCCCACCCATCCATTTTCGTCGGCGGCAATATAAGGCGGGCGAAGCAGCGAAAGGTTGCTGAGTTTGATTAGTGAATCGGAATCTTTTTCGTCGGTTACCAGCACCCACAGATAATCTTCGCGGTCGGGGCGGTCGTCGAAGCTCATTTCTTCATCTAAGCGATAATGAAACAGTCGTCCGTATCTATCGCATACCAATTTACGTTCGGAGTGGGAGGTTTCCCAATAGGTTTTTAGCACCTGCGCCTGAAGTAATATCAATATTGAATAGCTGTTGCCTAAAAATGCGAATTCGGTTTTGATCATTGTTGTTTTTATTTTTGTAGAGACGCAATGCTTTGCGTCTGATTTTAATGCGTCTGATTTTAATGCGTCTGATGTTTTGTGTCTGTTATTTTTTATAGAGACGCCATGCATGGCGTCTCTACGTTCAATTATTTAAACCACCGGTTTTGTATCAGCCGGTGCCGCTGTATGTCCTCCACCCAAATGAATAATTGTACGGGCGTTGAGGTATTCGCCGTGGAATGTGGGGTTCAGATTTTTGAACGGTAACATCATCGGGTCGAGGGTAGATTTAATCAGGGTGTTGGTTTCATCAATTTTAGTTTTGAGATCGGTGGTAGCTTGTACCGTTTTCACTTTCAGGTTACGAATGTCGGGGCTTTGTGTGCTGTATTCGTCGGCCATGCTTACCAGGGCATCCACGTCCGCTTTGGTTACACCCCATATTGCAAGCTCTTCCAGCAGGGGTAGAGCCACTTCGTGAGTGGCACGGGTTTTAATGAGCAGGTCGGCATCGCGCATCTTTTTAAGCTCGGAGCGTGTAATGTTGGCAGCTATTTTCAGACGGGTGTCGGATGTGCTGGCAGCATGAGCAGCCATTCCGGCAGCTACTTTGAGCACGGTGTCGATAATGCTGCTTTTCAAATCGGCTTTTACGGCCGAATCGGCTTTGGTGCTAACGGCTTGTACCTGACTCTGGGAATTAATATCGCCAATAAGTGATTTCAACTTAGTGCAAGCAGCCACAATGGCGGGATTGCTGCTAATAAGGTTTTGATTGTTAGTGAAGAACTGATCTAAACTAAGCATCATGTTAAACTGATTCATTTCTACTCTGTTCATAATTTTCTAAATTTAAGTTTTACTAATTATTACTATAATAAAGTGATCTGTAATATTTCATATAAAATTTCGCAAACAATAGATATGGTTCGTTTTGTCCGGGTCTTGGCGCTTGGTTCATGGATTTAAAATCATTTATATGTTATTTCTGTAGCATGAGTTGCCATTTCGCAATCAAGAGAAGTGATTTCGCAATCAATAGAAGCCATTTCGCTATTCCTAGAAGCCATTACGCAACCAAGAGAAGTGATTTCACAATCAATAGCAGATATTTCGCTATCCAGAGATGTCATTTCGCGACCAAGAGAAGCTATTTCGCTATCATGAGATACTATTTCTAAACTCTTCATCCTTACAAACAGAAAGATTGAGTATGAATTTTATCGATACAAATACTCAACCCTTAACCCATCGTTGTTCAGTAAGATGAAGGTAAGCTGTTTTCCATCGGTTTTCTTTATTTTTACGTTTAAAGCCTGTTGTTTTGTAATAGAAATTTGGTCATTTAGCACAATGTATAGCAATTAAATGTAATAAATAATCCGATTAAAGAAATAATTATCTAGTTTTGACAAAAATAACAGCTTTAAAATTTGTATACAATACCACTTTAGTAGTATTTTTGTGTAAAATAATCAGGAAAAATCAAAATATGGAAAATAATCATGTAATGAGTCAACAGATTGAACCGCAAGACGAGTTGGAGTTTCTCAGGAATATACTGAATAATATTCCGGCATTGGTTTATATTAATGAACTGGAAAGGCAGAATGATCCGAGTTCGCTAAAAAATATATATTTGAATCAATTAGGTCTCGATTTGATTGGATATACACGAGAAGAAATAGATGCGATGGGGTATCGGTTTTATGAAGAAGTGATTCATCCCGAAGATATGGAAGTTATACCACAAACATATGAAGCTTCAAATAATAATTATAATGCAAGCAAGTCATTTGTTTTTATGCAACGTCTTAAATTCAAAGGGCAACTGAAATATCATTGGTTTTACGATCATGGAACTATTTTAAATACCTATGAAGATGGTTCTCCCCATAAAGCATTGATGATTTCAGTTGAAGTTAGCGATACAATGGTTACTCACAACCAGTTAAATATAGCTTTAAAAGAAATAAGCCGACTGAAATATGCCCTGAAATTAAGTACACTTACTCTGCGTGAAAAAGAAGTGCTACACTTGATAACAAAAGGTAAAACGGATAAATGTATTTCTGAAAAATGTAATATTAGTATTCAAACAGCCAAGAAGCACCGGAACAACCTGATTAATAAAACCGGAGTTAATAACACCGCAGAGTTGGTGGCGCTGGCTGTGGAAGCGGGAGAGTACTAATGACTTTGAAGAACCAGTTGAGAAAGCTCAATGCGTCTGGTAACATTGAATAACTTCAGAATATTTTTTCTTTAGAATTATTGAAGATTTGCTTCCATAAGTACTATGAGACGGCCCATAAACACTGTGTATTGAAAGTTATTTTGTTACTAAATAAAGCTAAATACGCCGGAGTTTATAAATAAAAAGAGTTGTCTTATTTTCAGGCTTATTTACCGAAAAAAGTCTGCACAGTCTGATTAAACAATTCAGGGTGTTGCTGGCATACATGATGGTATGAATCGGGGAAAATGCACAAAGATGCTGAGGGTAAGGATTGAAATATTTTCAGGGTATGTTGGGGTTTAATCATATCCTTGTCGCCTGCCATAACCAATACCGTACAATGGATTTTCTTTAATTCAGAAAAGGGAATTTGAGGTTGAAAAATCATCATGCGGTTTAAAGTTTTCTCCCTCTCCGAAGTACTTGTCAACACGGTATGCTTCATTTGCTCCAAATCGGCAGCATACATAGCAGTAGTGTCGGGAATAATATTGGCACCCGTTACGGCCAGCTTGCTGACTTTTTTCGGAAAGTGCATAGCCAGTACTAGTCCGTCAATTCCTCCATCGCTCCATCCCAGCACGTATGCCGAATCGATTTTGAGATAGTCAAGCAATCCCGCAAAATCAGCTGCCATCATATCATACGAAAGCGTGTCGGCAGCACCGCCCGATTTGCCTTGCAACCGACTGTCGATGGCAATGATTTTATAGTGCTTTTCAAAGTATGGAATCTGATACTTAAACGATGCAATAGACCCGCCATTGCCATGCAACATGATAAGTGGTTTCCCTTTTCCGTAGGTTTCGTAATACAGATTAATTCCGTTTATCCGGGCGTAATGTCCGGCTTTGGGATTATTTCCATAATCCTCAGTACCCGCTTTTCTACATGTCAGCATAATGCAGGCAGATAAAATCAGAATTAGAAAGCTAATTGTTTTCATAATAAGGTTGATTTTTAATTTAATCGCTTATTCCTTTTTGAAAAACCTTTTAAAAATCAGAAAAGCAATTAATACCGTTGCAAATCCGGCCAGAAAACTGTACGTTGATTCCATCGGGTAGTTTTTGATGAAAAGTCGCTTGGCTATTACAGCCAGTAGAATAATTGATATTCCTATTATAGTGATAATATTTTTTTGCTGAGGTTTTTTCATGCTTTCTTTTATTTACGTTCCAAGGCAAAAATCATGTATTTCTTTTCATTTTCAAATTTCACAGGATCTATTGAAGCCACTTCTTTGTAAATCTTTCCGTCAATGCCTTCGCGAAGTTCTTGGGTCAGATAATACAGAAAGCCTTGTTTATAACGGAGTTTTTCGAAAGCGAAGTTTTTAATCGGAAACAGAAACCGTTCCACGTAAATGTTCAGAAAGCGTAGCATTGGCAAGATATTTGGCGTAATGTCCTGTTGATATACAATTTTCCAATTCGATTTTTCGATTGTGCTGATAAAATCAGTAAGTAAGTGAGATGATTTATTGATCCCATCGTTATGCAATCGGAAATAATCGGTGATAATCCACTTTGCACCGGGTTCGGTAATGGCATTGATCTTTATTAGTCCTTTTTCGAGATTAATATATTGAAATGATTCCGAATTAATAACCGTTTTATATATTTTTGTCTCAGACACATCTTCGAATTTGCAGTTATGCACCGGAATGGTTTTGTATTTGTTTTGAATATGCCTGATTTGATTCCGATTAGGCGTGAGCGCTTCTACATTATACTTTTGAGCAGTAAGGATAGCCGATAAACCGCCCATCCCGCAGCCAACATCTAAGATAAGACCTTTTTTGTCGGTAATTAGATCGACAATATTTTGAGCATATTTTATCTGTGCGTCCTCAACCGATTTAATTGAAATGGATTCGGGTGCAATTTCAGTATCTTCAAAATAACCATAATGCAGCATATCATTTTTAAGTATTTTTGAATAGAGATTCAATTCCAGATCACTTTGAGATTTGTCGTATTGTCCGTCTTTTTTCTTCAAACGATAGGCTTTAACCCATTTTACAGGATTGATTAACTGAAGATACTTGGTTTTCATTCGCAGTTTTTTTTTAATTGTGTTTTTCGTTTAATTGATTGCAAAGATAGAAAGAATGGGGGAATTAAAAAATTGCTTAGCGATTTCATTATAAAGCGAAAGGATAACTTAGAGTTATCCTTTCGCTAAATCAAGATATTGGATTGAAGTGATTATTCCTCAATTTCAGCAAAGTCAGCAATGTGGTCGTCGACATAAGCTGCCAATAAAGCGGTTTGTTCTTCTTCTATGTCGAAATAACGTTCTTCCAGTTCATCAAATGCCTCAAAATCTACATAAAGTGCATTGAATTCTTCATCAGTAGTTTCACGTTCTAATGTTTTTTTGTTGGGGTCATAAATCTCTTTGGCTTTGTAAATGAGCCTAGAAAGTTCAATTGCACCAAACTGTTTCATCGCTTTGGCAAAAGGATTCCCGAAAATATAACCACCATATCCATTCTGAATCAGTTGTACAAAACCACCATCACGCATTTCAGAACTGAAAAAATGCCAGGCCAGTAAGGTGTGCTGATTTCCATTTAATAAAGGCATTGTTTTTTCATTCAATTCATTGCCAATGGCCTCCAGGTAGGCATCAATAAAAACCTGAAGAAATTCATCCATGTCTTTTTCGGCTGCGGTAGCTAATGCACTGTTTTTAATTTTAATCATTGTTGAGTTTGAAAGTTTATAAAGTTTGAAAGTTTCTAAAGTAAGATTTCTGCATTAAATGCGGGTAATTCAATAGATAGTTTGTGACCTGAAATATCGAAACTATGATTGAAGGTTGATTTTAATCCCCTTCCTTTTAGAATTTCCGGTAATTCAGCTTCAATCGTTTTTGTTTTTGCAGAGTTATTGATAACGATGATTGCCTCATTCCTAAAGTATTTGCGGGCATAAACCCAACTGTCCTTTGTAGTCTGAATGTTGATAAAATCACCGTAAATCAATACTGGATTATCAGTTCTCAAATGAGCCAGAATCGAAACATGCTGAAGAAGATTTGCTTCCCTTTTATTCAACTTATCAAACTTCATCATACGCCGGCAGTCAGGATCGTTTGCACCCGTCAGGCCGATCTCGTCGCCATAAAAAATTACCGGAATACCCGGGATCGTCATGTTGAATGTCTGCATGAGCAGCAATTTATCGTATGCAGTTGAATCAGTTATGCCAATTACGCGTTGCCAACCTGCCGCTTTGGAATCTTCCCCAAACTTCAAATCGTGTGAAGCCAATGCCATAAAACGGGGCTTGTCGTGATTTCCTGAGATATTGCCCATCAAATTATGACCTCCATAAATGTACAGACTTGAATTTAATATTGTCGACACTTGTTTCAAATCGCTTCCTCCCACACCGGCAAAAGTGGTATTGGCAATATCATACACATTAAAGTCAAACTGTCCATCCAACATTCCGGTTGTGAGATAACTACTTATTAATTCAGGGCTTCCGTAGGTTTCGCCAATCTGGTACAGGTTTTTACCTTTGTTCGCCTTTTTTATTTTAAGTGTTAGTTCCCGCCAGAATTCTTCGGTAATATGTTTAGTTGCATCGTGACGGAAACCATCCAACTTGAATTCTTTCAACCAAAACATAGCCGAATCAGTCATGATATGTACCACCTTGGGGTTGCTTAAATCGAGTGTGGGCATAAAGGTGTCGAACCAGGTGGTGAGTCGTTGGTCATTCCAGCGTTCGGTATTCAGACTTCCATCAGGTAGATAGAGCGAAGTGGTCAGCTCAGAATGTTGTTGATAGAATGGATGTTCTTTGTGAACGTGATGGGCCACATAATCAAGCAATACATTGATCTTGTTTTTATGGGCATCGGTCACCAAATCTTTGAATTCCTGATTAGTCCCAAACCGAAAATCAACTTTGGATGACGAAATTGGCCAGTAACCGTGATAACCGGAGAATTTGGTGTTCATTGGTTTATAATAACCATAAGGTTCAGTTGGATTTTGGTTTAACGGCGAAATCCACAAGGTATTCACTCCCAGTTTGCTGAAATATTCATTGTCAATAGTTTGTTTAATACCGGCTAAATCCCCTCCCCAATAATCCACTTTAGGATTTACATCCGGACGATTCATTGGATGATCGTTTTTCTTGTCAGCATTTTTGAAACGATCAACCAGCGCAAAATACATGATTTGAGCTTGTTTGTCTTCGCGTGTAATTTGCTTTGAATCTGTCAGAACCTTTCCGTTTTGAAGTGGAATAAGTAGATCGTTGCTCACGCCAAATTCATTACTTGCCCAAACACGCATATATGAACGCACCACTGAAGAAGCTTCAGTAGGAATATGAAAAATAATTTTCCCTCTTTTTACGTTTACAAATTCCGCTGGAAGCAGGTAATTTTGCCAGTAAACAAAAACATTTTTTACTTGGTTTTGGCTTGTAAGCTTTACGGTAGAACCCATAAATCGTTTGGTAAAAAGTTTCGGAAATTTATCACCATTCCCGGCTACCTGTAAAATAGAATTGAATTTCCCATAGCCATTGTCAACCTTATTCGGATTGTTAGCATCATGATTCTGATTGCCATCCAAGGCCATTTGGTATAGATAAGTTCCCGGACTCAAATTTAGTGTCACTTCGTACAAACCCTTGTTATTGAGTATTAAATCAGGTGAAAGTGATGGCGCCCAATCATTCATCTGTCCCGCAATCTGAACACGACCATAGGTTTTCCCTTGGGGATTAAAGGTGAAAGTATAATCAATTTTATCCGTTTTTCTACAAGGAATTGAATAAGGCACAGCTTTTATCCAAAGTTTCACATCTACAAATGTTTCCATGTCTTTGTTTGCAGTGAAAGTTCCGGTCATTTTGTCGGTAGCCATTTTGCATTTCAATTTAGCCGAAGAACTAGTAACTGAATCAATTTCTGAAGGATTCAGAATAAAATCCTGTAAATAAACTTTATTCTCACCAACTTTCAATGTCAGTAAGGAGTTCAGATTCTTGGTGTTTTCTGAATCAGTAGGGAAATTGAGATTGGATTGACAAGATGTAAATCCTACTATGAAAATGAACAATAAATGATTTTTTTTCATGAAATTATTGATTATTTGAGAAATAATTGAGCATCACAATTTGAAATATAAATGCTGTCATTTTGAGAATAATAGTTGCCCATAACTGAAGTGATAATTAATTTGTAATTTTTAGCACTAATGGTCAATTCTTTTGCAGAATAGGAACTTCTTGTTTTATGAGACTGCAAAATTTCTTTTAATTTTGGTTTTAATGGAATTATGACTGCAGAAGTATTCATCGCTTTTGGATTAACCTTAAGGTTCAAATCTTTCAATGAAATTTCCACTTGGTCATTAGTTAAAATGTCTGTTTTGTCGCTATTAAATGAAGGAATAAAAACAAGTGTAAGATACGAATTAATATCAATAACTGAATCGCTTTTCTTTTCAATCCAAGCATTAAAATTCGTATCTTTGACAGGTAAGTCACTTATTCCTAGTTTTTCATTGATATCAGAACTCGTTTTGGATTTAACGGAATCTTTGAAAAAACGCTGTAATTTTTCAATGCCGTAATTTGTGCATACATACTTAATGTCTTCGGATAAAGCTTCGGATATTTTCGGATTTAACACAATTATTTTTTCTGAATTATCGATTACTTTTCCGTTTTTCAACAACTTAGTATCATTCAGTAATTGCCCAATTTCCTTCAGCATAGTTCTTCGGGTAATACTATAAACGCTCCAGGGACCAACTGACGAGAGTAGCAAAACTGCTGAAAACGAAATGATAATCCATTTCAAATGCCTGGCTTTTGACAGGAATAGATAAATGCTAATGCCATACAACCAAACATTCAAGATCAAGACATATAATCGGTTAACAGTCATGCCATAGTCACCTAAACGTCGGGAAATGCCGACAGACATTAAAACCAAAAGTGGCAATAATAGTGCAGGAAAGTATTTAGAAAGGAGATTCACCACTTTATTCGGTTTCTCCTTGTCTAATCTAAGCGGATAAAGAATAAGCATACTTATAAATCCACCCAATCCCAATACTGATACGAGCATGGAAACCCAGCCGTTCGGCAGCTGCCATTTGATTATAATCTGTGCCAGATAAACGTATAAAATAATCGTGTAAAGTGCTAAAATGGGAAGGAAAATATACATCCCAAGTATTTTAATAAACTTGTCGAACTTAAATTCCTGTTTGTACTGTTCTACTTCTGGCTTAATGTTAGATAAAAAATAAATGGGTGCAAATAAAGCGTAGCAAATCACAGCAATATCTTGATATACTTTCGGTTGGATGTCAACTTTGAATAATTCTTTGAGTGATAGTACCGCCAGGGCTAATCCGGCAAATAATACCTGAGCAAAAATTGAGCTGATAAATAGCTGTAGAATGGCCGTTTTGCTGAATTCCCAAAACGGAATGTCGTTATTCTTTTTGATAAATGGCACTACGAAAGCTGATAAAACAAGCACGATCCCAATGGAAATGACCTGATAGAAATTTACTGCTTCGAATTTTTCGGGGAGCAGCCAGCAATAAGCCATTAATACTAAAATTGCCAGTAGATTAAGGCCAATCTTGTAAACTAATGTTTTTAAAGTTTCAGAAAATAATGTTACCGAAAGACTTAATGCGATTCCAAACGAGAAAAACACCCACCTGGCAGGTTTAATGTCAATACCATGTTTGTTGATTTGAAGCAAAAACATACTTGCCAAACCCAATAAAAAAATCAAAGTAAAGGGGAAGCGTAAAGCAACACCCTGGATTTTTTCAATTCCTGTTTTAAATGAAAACTTTTTCATAATAAATTGATTTTTGACCTTTAATCCAATTTAGTTTAAAGATCTGATTAGTATAAATTTAAAATCAAAATAGTTTATTTTAGTTCCAGAATCAATACCGTTTTTGCCGGAATTGATAGTGGCTTTTGTAATGAATAGGTTTTAGAATTTGTGATTTCAAGTCCTTCGGTTTTTCCTCCCAACATTTCGTTGAATCTTTCGAATTGTAATTCGTTGGATTCTTGATTGTTATTGGCAATTATCATAATCGTTTTTTCATTGTTGTAGCGAAAATTGACGTAAATTCCTCT
>JBAWXD010000026.1:0-26973 GCA_037144275.1 Paludibacter sp.
ATTATACAGTGGGCAAAAGAATGGAAAGCAGATGCCATTATTGCTCAATGGGATTATGATGAAACGGATCTTTTAAAAATACTGGACATTCCGGTAATTTTGCAAAATTATAAAGATAGAAGTACCTACTTTTCAAATTTGACTGGTAATTATATTGCAACAGGTGAAATGGCTGCCCGTTATTTTATTCATAAGAGATTTCAAAATTTTGCTTTTTATGGCAATAAAGGAGTGGTTTGGTCTCGGGAGAGGGCCGAGGGATATAGACGCGAAGTTGAAAAAATAGGTGCAAATTATTATTACTTTGAAACTGAAAATCTGAGTGAGGAGCAATGGAGTAAAAGTCATATAGAATTGGATGAATGGTTGATCACATTACCAAAACCAATAGCACTTTTTGCTTGCGATGACAGTTTTGCTTTACAAGTATCCGAACTTTGTAAAATAAACAATATTAATATTCCTAATGAAATTGCTCTATTAGGTGTAGATAATGATGAGATATTATGTAATTTATCTGATCCACCCATTTCTTCCATTGTATTAGATTTGGTAAAAGGTGGATATGAAGCAGGTAGGTTAATTCATCAATTAATAAAAAAAGAAAAAAATGATCCATTCAATATCATTATAAATCCAATTCGAATTGAAGGGCGGCTTTCAACCGAGAAATACGATATTGGGAATAATTATATATTAGAAGTTGTAAAATATATCGAAAATAATTTCAGCTCGGAAATCCCAATAGAATCATTAACACATTTAGTGCCATTATCCAGAAGAAATCTTGAAACAAAATTCAAGCATGAATTGGGTGTATCAATTTATCAATTCATTCTGAATTGCAGGGTTGAGCAACTTGCTTTTCTTTTATTGACAACAGCCCGACCTTTATCTGATTTGGCTTTCGAGGTGGGATTAAATGACAGTAAAAATGTTTCACGTATTTTTAAAAAGTATAAAAACTACACTCCTATTGAATATCGCATTAAATTTAAGACGTCCTCTCAAAAATAACGTTTTTTGAGGATTTATTTGCGTTTTAATGTCGAATCTTTATTATAGCTTAGCCTATTTTTGTACCAAAATGTAACAGATTTTAATGGTCTGTTAATAATCACAATCCCGATAATTAAAAATTCTATATTCTATGTTTAAATTCAAGTTCAACTTAATTGTGCTTTTGCTTACCACTGCATTAATAATTCCGGCACAGATTCGTGTAACGGGAGTTGTTACTGACAATAACGAAGAACCACTTATTGGAGTTTCAGTACAGGTAAAGGGAGTAAATACCGGCACTCTTACCGACCTAAAAGGAAAATTCAGCATCTCTATACCTTCCGAGAAAAGTTCATTGACATTTTCTTACATCGGATATCGTCCACAAACAATTGTTATTGAGAATCAAAAAGCATTAAAAGTAGTGCTTATTGAAACAATCAAAGAACTTGAAGAAGTTACAGTCGTAGGCTATGGTTCTATGAAAAAACGGGACATAACAGGTGCTGTTGGATCTATTTCGGCGAAAAGTATTGAAGAAAAGACACCTATCAATATTTTTGATGCACTTCAGGGACAAACAGCCGGAGTACAAATCGTTAGTGGGAGCGGAGCACCCGGCGAAGGAGCTGAGATAAAAATTCGCGGTGTATCTACTTTTGATGAAGGAGCAAAACCTCTTTTTGTTGTTGATGGTGTACCGCTGGATAATGTAGATAATATTAATCCGAATGATATTGAAACCATAGAAATATTGAAAGATGCCGCATCTGCAGCCATTTATGGTTCGCGTTCGGCCAACGGTGTAATACTGGTAACAACCAAAAAAGGAGAAAAAGCAAAACCACGTATTGATGCACGGTATGTGAGGAGTTATAGTACTTTATCCCGAAGTATGCCACGAGCCAATGGTGCCGAACGCCGTTATTATGATAATGTCCGAAAAAAATACCTGGTTGGAGGGGACTATCTGATAAATATTACCGATACGCTCGCTTACATCACAAATCAGGATTTGGATTTAATAAACCTGATCTTCCGTCCAGCCACCCGGGATCAGTTGGACTTTACCGTTTCAGGAGCTTCGGATGTTTTCAACTATTACATGAGTACTTCTTATCTGAAAGACAAGGGAATTATTGTTAACAGCGATTACGACCGCATCACTTCACGCATAAATACTGAATATAAACCCACTAAAACAGTAACATTGGGAAGTAAGATACAACTTGGCTATTCTTCAAAAAACGGAATTGACGAAGATGGTGTTTTAAATTCACTTTTAGTAAAACCGGCCTATCTGGCTATTTTAAATCCTGATGGAAGTTATGTGCCTAATATCAGCGCACGACGGAATCCTTTGGCAGTGGCAATGACTGATGTCAACAAAACACAAATTTATACCGGTTCAATGTATGAATACCTCGACTGGAAAATATTGAATAAGCTAAAACTTAATTCATCTATTCAGATTAATTTCAGCGACCAACGATATCAACGCCGTCGAGCTTCCACACAGTTAAGTACAGAAGAAGCCGGTACACCCAGTAGCGGTGACCGCGATCAAACGCTAATGAATTACGATCTAGCTAACGAAAACTATTTAACTTATACCGATACGTGGGGCGATTTTCATGATGTTACTTTCATGGTTGGTAACAGTATACAGTATTGGGGAATTGAACGAATAAATTTATTGGGAATGAACATGACTTCCGATATTATTTATACGTTGAATGCAGCTTCATCATTTGATTCACGTAATACGTTTACCAATAAATCCGCCAGTTCAATGCTTTCGTATTTTGGACGTGCAACTTACGGGTATAAAGGACGTTATTTAGCTAATTTTAATTTGCGTTACGATGGTTCGTCACGGTTTGGTGTGGATAATCGTTGGGGTGCTTTCCCTTCCGGTTCATTGGGATGGCGTTTCTCCGACGAAAAATTCATGCGTTTTGCCAAACAGGTTCTAAGCGATGGGAAATTCCGTGCCAGCATTGGTGTTACAGGGAATCAACGTATTGGTGATTATGATGCTCTACAACTTTATAGTCCGAATTTTATTTACGAAGGAGTTTCGGGTATAGCGCCAAGTAATTTGTCTGATAATAATTTAGGTTGGGAAAACACTACTCAATACAATTTTGGGCTTGATTTACGGCTTTTCAAAAACAGAGTACGGATTTCGGCTGATTATTACAAAAAACTAACAGACAGGCTTTTGGCTAAGGTTGAGCTTCCAAAGGAAACTGGCTTTCAGACAACCCGCCGGAATGTCGGTTCAATGTCAAACGAAGGTCTCGAAGGATCCATTGAAATTGACATTATAAGAAAAACAGACTGGAAATGGAGTATCAATTTCAATATTGCCAACAACACCACAATAATTACAAAAGTTGCAGATAATATCCCATTTTACAGGGGTTTAGATGATGCCATTTATGTGCAACCAAATGCGAGACTCGGTGAGTTTTACGGATATAAATACCTGGGAATTTTTGCTTATGATCAATCCAATGCTTTTACAGAAGATGGAAAACGGTTAATTCCAGTGTTCTCGAATGGTGTTTTTCAAAAAGCTTACTATCTTAACAATGAACCGTACTCTGGAGTAGTAAAACAAAAAACTGCTGCCAACGGCACAATATTAAAAGGAGGAGACGTTGACTTGGCCGACACTAATGGTGACTGGCTGATTGATCTGAAAGACAAACAAGTAATCGGTTGTGCGCAACCAATTCTGTACGGTGGATTCAGCAGTAATTTTTCCTACAAAAGCTTTACATTGAATGTCATGTTTTATTATTCTTTAGGCGGTAAAATTTACAATTATGCGATGGCTCACCAAAATTCGTTTGAGTTTGATGGTGTAACTCCAACCCCTTATGCCATAAGTAATATGTGGACAAAAGCAGGTGATAATGCCATCTATCCGGTACCTATGAAAAGCGAAAACAACCGATTAGCACCATCTGATTTTTTCCTCGAAGATGCTTCATATATTAAATTAAAAACACTCAAACTGGCTTATAACTTTTCAACCAAAATATTACAAAAGATGTTTCTGAAGGGAGCAAGTGTTTATATTTATGGTAACAACTTAATCACTTTCACCAATTATCAGGGATATGATCCAGAATTTTCGATCGGAACATCGGATGCACTGACGATTGGAATAGATCAAAACAGTTACCCCCGCAAACGTGAATATGGATTTGGAATTAATTTAAGTTTCTAATTGCCTGTATATTATAAATTAAAAATATGAAAAGAGTTCAATATATGAAAAAATGTGTTCTTCTATTCTCAATCGCATTCGTTTTTGTAGCCTGTGATTTTTTAAAACAAGAACCCATAAGCGATCTGACGGGCGACAGTTTCTGGAAATCACAAACCGATGCGGAAGTCGGAGTTGCAGCTATTTATTCGTCCATGTCGGTGGCAGCTAACCCTGGACTATGGGACTGGGGTGAATTACGTGGTGACAGTTATGAACCTCATGAAAAGGAAGCATATGATCAGGGAGAACTTATCTATAATAATATTTTGACCGATAATCAGGCTACGCTTTGGACTAAACTTTATCAGGTTATTGGACAGGCAAACACAGCGATAAAATATATTCCTAAAATCACAATGACACCATCGGTAAAGAATAATTTACTTGCCCAAGCTTATACACTTCGTGCCTGGGCATATTTTTATGCTGTCAGGGTTTGGGGCGATGTACCGCTTTTTATTGAACCGGTGGAAAAAATCGGACCAGATATGTATCATGCCAGAACGAGTAAAGAAGAAATACTCGAGAATGTGATTTTGGTTGATTTGGAAAAAGCATATTTGCTGGTTGACAGAACATCAACCGTAAGAACCCATGTCAATGTTGCCACAATTTGTACCATTTTGATGGATGTAAATGCCTGGATGCATCGGTATGATAAAGTTGTAAGTATTATGAAAGAACGGGTTTCAATTTTAAGATCAGCCGATTGGGATTTAATAACTACTTCAGCAACAACCTTTAAAAGCGACTGGCGTGGAATGTTTATTGAAGATCCTGTTCTGGCAATACCGCGTGAAGTGCTGTTTAAGATGTCGTATCAGGTTTTAGGAAATGGCATCAATAACGCTGTCACTTATTTTGCTAATTCTCAACCAAAGGTCTGGCTTTCAACGTATGTAAAAACAAACCTTTACAATACAACTGATTTTCGCTTTGGAAGTACACAATGGGAAAATGTGGATTCGCAACACTCCAAACTGGATCGCAAGTTCTGGAAAGACAATACAACTTTTACAGGAACAACCGGAAGAGATGTGGATTTGGTGCTTTACCGGTATGCTGACATTGTATTACTCTATGCAGAAGCATTAGCCATGACCGATAATTTCAGTGAAGCGGTTTATCAGTTAAATAAAATCACGACCCGTGCCGGCAATACGCCTTATTATACATCTGATTTTATAAGTCAGGATGAATTAATTGATGCTATTTTGCTGGAGCGCCATCGCGAATTTTTAGGAGAAGGAAAACGTTGGTTCGATGTAGTCAGGTGCAACCGCATCAATTTGGTTGAAACCCGGAATAAAATTGTGATTGGTTCAAATCAGATTTATTTTCCAATTCACCGTGATCATATTAACCAGAATCCATTGTTGGTACAAAATCCTTATTAATTAAAAAATTATTTACACGATGAAATATTTAATCAGCATATCATTTGCCTGTATACTTTTCCTGACAAGCTGTTTAGGGATTCAAGAAAACTATGAATACACTCCTGTGAATTGCAGCACTGAAGTAAAAATGAACGTCTGGGATTTTATAAAATCCCGCCCTGATGCATTTTCACAGTTTGAAGATGCTATCCGAAGTTCAGGAATGGATACAACACTTTATTCTTCCGGTTCAACGAAATACACTTATTTATTACTGGATAATACAGCCATGAGCAGTTTGACAACACTAATCGGGAATGTCAGTTCTTCAACAAAATCAAAATGGATAAATGTACTTTCCTATCACATTGCTGATGGTTATTACCATGGACTTGGCACACTCAATTTTGATCCAACCTATGTGGTGACACTTTGGCGTTCACAGGATGCAATTATGACATTACAACTGGAAAGCCGAAACACATTCAATTATTCGCGTTTAATAGTCAATGGCCTTGATCCTGCATGGACAAGTTTAATCAACACTTATAAATATGCTGTTACATCAAATTTAATGTGTACCAACGGAGTTTGTCACGTATTGAATCGCCATGCAAGACCGCAAACAAATGCTACTTTCAATTAATATAAAGTAATAAAAAACTACTAATCATGAAGATAAAAGAATTCATATTACTATTTATCATTCTGTTTGCAGGATGTAAAGCTGATGATGTTGATTTTTCAAAAATTGCGGTACCAAGAGTTATTTTTATGGTCGACAGTCTAAAAGTGGATCTTAATTCATCTTTGTTGCCCGAAATTGTCTCAGTTATTCAGGCTGATGCGGGATTGTCGGAAGTGAAGCAATATTTGATTAAATCGGGAGATGCCGAGTCGATTTACGATGAAGTTGTTACCACTTTTCCCAACCCCAAGAGTTATTCTATTTCCCAACTTCTGCCTTTTACCGAGGACATTGTAGGTTTCCGTGTAGAAGCAAAAGATAAGGGTGGTAGAATTATAAAAGCTACTTTACCAATTACAGTGATTCCACTTCGTGATGCACCCAATGTAATATTTACGATTAATGGACTCGACACTGTACTTGTGAATTATCGTGAAGGAGAAAAAATGCCCATTATAAAAATTAAAACATCCAGTCAGGAAAATCTGTTGAAATTTGCAGTTTCGAAAATCATTAACCGCGTTGAAACATCAATCCCAATTAATGGACTGGACACCGTTAAATTTTTAAATCAAGAAAAACAGTTTCAGATTGACTTGAGCGATGACAGCTATCAGTTTGTACCAAAAACTACAGCATTAAAAGTCTATGTATCTGCCGGTGATCCCCAAAAACCAAAAATTAAAGTTGCAACTCTTAAAGTTAATTATACGGAAATTCCGGGACCAGAAGTCGTTTTTACCGATGGAACATCAAAACTAGTAAACGAATTTTCAGATGTATCTATAGCCGGAACGGTAAGTGCACAGGCAAAAATAAATCACGTTAAATTTTCACGGAAATTAAGTACAGGAAATCAGTTATTATCGGAAGTTAATTTATCGCCATCACAAGCTTCGTACGGATTTAGTATACCAATAACTCGTGTTACTATGCAGGACTCCGGTTTAATTGTGGAAGCAACCGATGATAACAATAAAACCACAAGCTTTACTTTTGTGCTTAATATAAATGAGTTAGCTCCTTCGCCTACCGTCTTGATTAACCAGACAAATGATGCTTTCAATGGAGCGGATGCAGGTCAAAACCTCACATTGACGGGCGAAATAAATACGTTAAGTAATTTCCAAACAGTGAACTTCGTCGTATTCAATAATGCTGGTGATAAAATTTCCAGTACACCAATTTCATTTAGCGGAAAAAACATAACACTTAATGCATCAAATGCATCGTATGTTGCCTCAAAATCAACCCGCAGGTTTGGTGTGGAAGTGACAGATATAAATGGAAAATCGACCAATGTCTACAGAGATGTTCACGTGGGGTATTATTTTGTTAAAGTTTATATGTCGTTAGCCGGTGAAGACGGAAAGACAACTTCGACAACGGGTCCGTTGCCGGGTCCTTTCTTCTCTGCAAAATATCGTAAAGCTGTTAGTTACATTGATGGAAAAACCATGCCAATGGATTGTGATGTGGCTTTCCATGCGCAGTCGACTTATGGCGCCATTCGCTGTGGAAATATGTCTTATGCTAAAAGTTCTTCTAAATTTACCGGACATACCAAAACAGGAGCTGGCCTCGATACATGGGGAGCAACTACCAATTATATAGTGGGAACAGCCGCCGGAATTAACCTAAGTAGCTTTGATGCAACAACAGTAGATAACCTCACAGCACAAACATTTACAGGAGCAGCACAAAGTCCGGTAATTGCCACAGGAGCTTTTCCGGCAGTAGTTCCTGTAGATATAGTGATTGCATATCAGGCTCAAATTGATGGAGTTGCTAAAACAGTAATCTTTGCGTACGATTCATTCGGAACTGTAACTACCGATAAATCGGCTTCATCGTTCTATATTAAAGTGAAAATTCAAAAATAAAAACAAATAGATTTCTTTTATTAGATATTTGTTTCTGATTATTAAACAATTCAAAATCAATTTATAAACAATTTAAAATTTGGGTGTATGAAAAAAAATTTATTCTCTATGGCATTAATAATGCTATTTAACGTAACGGGGCTTAGAGCAGCCGATGTATTAACCTTGGGAAATGCAAACTTTGAAACTGCATGGACTAATCTTACCGATTATGGTACGCCAACTGTAATCCTCAAAAAAGCATCAACAATAGCCTCTGATGTAACCGGTTGGACTGGGGATGTAGGAAATGGTTCTCTGGCTATTTATCAGGGATCCGGACATACGGGAAATAATGCAGCTGTGCTAATAAACATATCACCAACCGGAGGATGTCGCTTTTATAACAATTCTGTAATGACATTGACAAAAGGTGGTCAATATAAATTAACTTTTTATGCACGAGGTTCGGCTACAATTGGCAACGTAAGTTTATTCCAGTCGGGGGCAAGACCAACTATTGGTCAGGCAACATCCGGAAATGCAGGCGGGGTTTATGATGCAACCAAAACTATAAACAGCGCAGTTTCATTTGGTAGTATCTGGACTAAACAAGAATATTATTTCACTGTTCCTATCAGTTCGGCATATACTGACTATAAATTGTATTTTACTTTTTATGGTTGCATTGCTCCTGCATTAGATGGCAGCAATTTGAGCAGTGCTTTTATGATTGATGATATTACCTTTGAGCCGTACGTAGATAACACTGTTTGCACTTTAACAGGTATTACCGTGGGAGGAAAAGCTGTTAATAATTTTAATGCCAATACAATTTCCTATACTGTATTAACAAATAATTCATCTATTTCCACAGTTGCCGCAATACCCACAGATGCTCGTGCTACTGTTGTAGTCAGTGATCCGGTAACGGTTGGAAACACCTCAACTGTGAATATTACTGTAACAGCTGCTGATAATACAACTAACAAAATTTATACATTAGTTTTTACAATCACGAATGACGGGATTATTGAAGGATTTGGTTCGGATGTAGTGCCAACAGGATGGACAATGAGCCAAACCATGACCGGAGGTGATTGGTTGATTGACACCGGTTCTTCTTACAACAATGGTTTATATCTCGGAATTAATTCTCTTCGTATCAAAGGTGGTGGAACTCCAAGTCTGACTTCCGGTTGGTTACTAATTCCGAATGTAGATTTACCAGATGTGATGACTTTCTATATGAAAGCAAGAGATGTTGCAACCTGTACTTTGTCTGTTTACAAGAGACCTACAAGTGCAGAAGCTTTTACCGGTCTTACCGGTTGGACTTTGTGTAGTACATTCACCGCTCCTTTTGATGCATTATTCACGCAAAAAACAGTCAGTATTAGTAACAGTGAACGAACTGACATTCTGCTGTATGTTGAAAAAGATGACACCAAAATACCATTTGCTCTTGATGATATGCGAATTACAAAGAAAGATACAGCAACCGGTACTTATATTCCAAAATTATCAAATTTAAAATTTTACACATCCAAGGGTAAATTAAGTTTCCAGAGCGAAGAATCAGTAAACTACTCTGTTAAATCTCTTACTGGTTCAACATTAAAAATAGGACGTGGCAATAATGTATCAGTTACATTGCCACAGGGTTGCTACATATTGGAAACTAATGGAGTTATCAATAAATTTCTTATTCCTTAAAGAGTTGAATTTACAGGGGCGGTATAATTATCTGCCCCTGATAAATAATCAAAGATAATAACACCATACCCATATTTCATATTACGACAAAGAAATTTGTCTAATTAACGGCTATCAAATTAACATTAAATCCAACTTTTTAGAAATTATATTATGAAAATCAAAAATTCAAAAGTATCGGTTTTCAAACTTAATGCTATTTGCATCATGCTATTTGTTACGAGTTCTTTATTTGCTCAGAATCTTATTACAAATGGTGATTTTGAAAGTTGGGGAACTCTAGGCAGCACTGATGGATCAGGATTAAAACCAAGTGTACCTATAGGTTGGACTGCAGCTGCTGGTAGTGGATCTTTAGTAACCTATCAATCTCCGGTTACTGCATCGGGTACTGGTTCATCAATTTTTTTATGTAATGTTTCAACTGGCGTCAGTCGCTTTTTTTCTCCAAATACTTCTACTCTTGCAGCTGGGAGTTATAAACTCTCTTTTAAAAGCAGAGGAAGCGTAACGTGGGGAAGTATTACTTTGACACAAAGTACAGTTACACTTAACGCTGCAGTTGCAACAACACCAGCAGCGAACAATCTTTTTCCTAATTCAGGGCAAGTAACTACAATTGTACCTGATGGAAGTACCACATGGACGACTAATGAATATATTTTTAATGTCACTGTTTCCGGTCTATACAGAATTATATTCTGGCCTACTAAAACAAAAGGGGCTAATAGTGCGAGTGCTGAAGATTTTCTGCTGATTGATGATGTGAGTTTAAGTCCTAATGTTGACAATACAATCTCTACATTAAGTGAATTAAGGGTCAAAGGTTCGTTGGTCGATAATTTCAGTTCATCCAATTTGAATTATACACTTACACTACCAAAAACTGTGACCATTCCTGCTTTAACGGGTGTAGCTACAGACAACAGATGTGCAGTTGTAACTTCTAATGCTACAAATCTTTCAGGAACCGAGGCAGAACGAACAGCTACCATTACCGTAACAGCTGCTGATGGAATCACTCAAAAAGTGTATAAAATGATTTACAACATGACAACTGACATTATAAGGGAAGGATTTGCTTCTACTGATTTACCGTCTTCTCTTTATACCTTTAGCACTGCCGGTGCTGACTGGCGTATAGATGGGATTGCAATAAACAATAACGGTATTCTATGGGGTGCTAATTCATTGAGGGCAAATGGTGGTACAATAAGTGCGGCCAATTTTACTATTAATAATATAGCAAATATTGGAACCCTGAGTTTTTACCTTAAAAAAAGGGATACAGATGCTGTAGGGAAATTAACTGTATCCTATCAATATACAACTGATCCGGTTGGTCAATGGACAGAATTAGCAAACTATACTACTTTCCCTGCAACCTACGAAAAACAATCGTTCGTTTTAAATAAAAATGCAGCTGTAAATTTTAAATTTGATGTAGTCAAAACATCCGGATTGTCTCCTTTTAATATGGATGATTTAATGCTTACCTTAAAACCTATAGATGCACCAACTGATGTAACTGCTACTGCTGGAAATGGTCAGGCATCGGTTGTATTTACATCTCCATCAAACAATGTTGGTTCAGCAATAATAGATTACACAATAACTTCAAATCCGGAAGGTAAATCAGCGACCGGTACTTCAAGCCCTATCATTGTGCCTGGTTTAACGAACGGAATACCATATACCTTTATGGCTATAGTCAGGAATGGTAATGGAAGTAGTGCTGCAAGTGTTTATTCGAATACAGTAACTCCAGTAGCAGGAAATTTAACAGGGATATCTAATACTTCTGCTTTAGGGTTATCCCCAACTAGTGATATAACAGTAACCAGTACAGGAAAATTAAATGTGGATGCAAGCACAACAGTAAATAGCGTAACGGTGGAAGCCGGTGGAAAACTTAATCTAACAAATCCGTTGGTTGTAAAAGATGTAATTTTGAAAGCCGATGAAAGTGGTTCGTTTAGCGCCAATATTGGAGCAGTAAGCACAGTAACCGGTACTGTTCTTTTTCAAAGAACCATGCTCGATACAAAATGGTATTTTATGTCGTTCCCCTGCGATGTAAATGTAGCTGAAATAATTGGTGGCGGTACAATTGATGTCGATTGGTTTATACAGGAATACAATGGCGCCCATCGAGCTACAGCAGGTGCCGGTGGTAACTGGTCACATATTACCGGTGGAACACTTACTGCAAAAAAAGGATATATCTTTGGTCTGAAAACCGGTATTGGAACTAAAACTCTTTCATTCCCCTTGGACAAAGCACTTATACAAAGTGAAGCTGTTTCTACAATTCCTGCCACATTCTATGATGGTTCTATAGGAGTGAATCACAAAGGTTGGAACTTAGTTGGGCAGCCTTATTTGAGCAAATTTGCTGGGACAAATGTGGGTCTCAGCTATTTGACCACATGGACAGGCACTTCTTACGATGGAAGAGCCAATACTGCAGTAGCAAGTATCAATCCGTTTGAATCTTTCTTTGTTCAAGTGGCTGACAATAATCCTATCAGTTTTGCTATCGAAGGTCGTCAACCTGTTCGGAGTATGGTCGATTCCGATTTATCAGATAGGGTTCAACTAAATTTTGCAAGTGCAACCGGTTCGGATGAGACAAATTTGATACTAGATAATAATCAAAGCACCGCGTATGAAATTAATCAGGATTTGGAAAAATGGATAACAACTGGAACAGATAAACCACAGATTTATACGCGGCTAGATGGTATTAATTATGCTTATAATGCATTGCCAATTGATAATGTTATAAATTTACCAGTTGGTTTCTATACCAAAAACGCAGGTTCCACCACTATCAGCGTAATTGCTTCACAAGCACCAAGTTTGTCTAAATTGTTATTGTCCGATAATAGCACAAATCCGGCAATTGTTACTGATTTATTGACTTCGGATTACACCTTTGATGCCACTACAGGAACAGATAATTCACGCTTTGTTATTACAGCGCAACGTATTTCTACTGAAACTATTCATAGAAAGGAAGCGGGTACTCCCGAAATTTCTTTGGTAAATGGAAAACTGGAGATTACTGACATCACCATAAATGATAGAATCCGTGTTTTCAATTCCATTGGACAATTGGTATTCAACAATATTGCAAATAAAAGTTCATTAGAAATTCTGTTACCGACTATTGGTATGTATGTAAATCAAATTGAATCGGGCACAAAAAGCAAGACAAGAAAGATCGTTAACCCAAAACAATTGTAAACAGTATGAATACAAAAATTGAAAAGCGTATTTACAAGACGCCCAAAATAGAAATGGTTTCGCTCGATAATGAGATTTCGCTTGTATTGGTTTCTTGTGATCCGGGTGATCCGGGTGCATCTTTAACTCCAGAATACTTTAAAAATGATCCCTTCAAAACAGTCTATAGCTAATCAAGTAAATATTAATAAAGATATAAACTTCCCTTATGACAAAAACTTCCTCATCAAGAAGAAATTATTTTATCTCCATGATTATTCTCGGGGGGTTATTCTTTATTTTCGGGTTGGTTTCCTGGGTAAACACCATTTTAATTCCGTATTTTAAATTTACCTGTGAACTTACCATTGTTCAATCGTATCTGGTAACCTTTGCTTTCTTTATAGCTTATTTGATTATGTCCATTCCGGCATCAGTTTTACTCAATAAAATAGGTTATAAACGGGGAATGATGATTGGTTTATGGATTATGTCCATCGGAGCTTTGTTGTTTGTTCCCGCTGCCTATTTCAGGGCATACTGGCTTTTCTTGACAGGGCTCTTTTCATTGGGAATTGGAATGGCTATATTGCAATCGGCCGCTAATCCATATGTAACAATTATAGGAGACAAAGAAAGTGCAGCAAGCAGATTAAGTATTGTGGGTACTTTCAATAAACTTGCAGGTATTCTGGCCAATCTTATATTTGCAGCGGTGGTTATCGGGGAATCAGATAAGAAAATCATGGAGGCTATTAAGAGCGGTATTTTTGTTGGTGCCGCAAGAACTGAAGCTTTAGACCAATTGATTCGAAGCGTGATGATGCCTTATGCAATTTTGGCCGTTGTTCTTTTTATTTTTGGGTTTGTAATCCGGTACTCGGTTTTACCTGAAATTGATACCAAAACTAAAAATGCTGATTCTAAAAATCCAAATGATACTCGGACTTCAATTTTTCAATATCCACATTTAATTTTGGGAGTTATAGCCATTTTCTTTCATGTGGGTTCGCAAATGATTTCGCTGGCTACCATTATCAATTATGCAGGAACGATGGGAATGAGCCTCGAAGGACAAGCAAAGAACTTCCCATCATTTACCATGAGTTTTACATTCATTGGTTATCTGTTAGGAATTTTCCTGATTCCCAAAGTTATTTCCCAAAAAAACGCGTTGATTGTAAGTACAATTTTGGGATTTATTCTTTCGTTGTTAGTGATTTTTACACACATGCACGTTACTGTATTTGGTCTGGATTCAGATATTTCCATCTGGTTTTTAGTTCTGATGGGTCTGCCAAATGCACTGATATACGCGGGCATCTGGCCGTTAGCAATTAACGGATTAGGACGATTTACAAATTTAGGATCATCGATGCTAGTGATGGGACTTTGCGGAAGTGCCATTATTCCACTAATATACAGTGGCATTGCCGAACAGTTCACCATGCGGGTTGCCTATTGGGTATTAATTCCCTGTTTTATCTATCTGATTTTTTATGCAACAGTGGGACATAAAATAAAATCGTGGCGTAAACCAACTTCACAATCAATCAATTAAGAATATGAAATCATTGATTATTAAAAACGTCATAATTTTAACCCCTTTCCACGATTTGGGATTAGGTTCAATTCTGATTGAAGAAGGGAAAATTAAAGCTATAGAAAAAGGGACGGTTGATGTGGAAGGTGCTGAGATAATTGATGCCTCTGGAAATTTCATTTCTCCGGGATTTATTGACCTTCACACCCACGGAGCGGGGAATCATGATTTTATGGATGGAACGGTAGAAGCTTTTATAGGTTCTGCTGAAATGCATGCCAAACACGGAACCACCTATTTATTACCTACCACACTGACCAGTACCAACGAGTTGTTGTTTGAAACGTTCGATTTGTTTCGTAAGGCACAATCAATGAATACTAAAGGAGCAATTATGGGTGGCTTGCATTTGGAAGGACCTTATTTTGCCTACAATCAACGGGGAGCGCAAGACCCACGATATTTGAGAAATCCTGACCCAACGGAATATTTAGAAATTCTGGAACGTGGAAAAGGAATAATCAGTCGCTGGAGTTTAGCCCCTGAACTTCCGGGATCGTTGGCTTTCGGAGCTGAATTGACAAAGCGTGGAATTATGATTTCCATGGCGCATACCGATGCAACTTTTGAAGAAGCCATGGAAGCCTACGAATATGGATTTCATCATATTACCCATTTTTATTCATGTACAGCAGGAATAACCCGCCGGAATACCTTTCGTTATGCCGGTGTTATTGAAGCAGGTTATTATCACGATGGTATAACACTGGAAGTTATTGCCGATGGAATCCATGTTCCGGCACCTTTGATGAAATTACTGTATAAATTGAAAGGTTCCGAAAAAATCATGCTGGTGACTGATTCCATGCGAGCTGCCGGAATGGGCGAAGGTGAAAGTATTCTGGGTAGTTTAAAAGGTGGTCAGAAAGTAATTGTGGAGGATGGTGTGGCTAAGTTGTTGGATAAAACTGCTTTTGCAGGAAGTGTTACAACCGCAGATATCTGTGTAAGAACTTTTTACCAACAGGCAGAAGTTCCACTTATTGAGGCTGTACGGATGATGACCGAAACGCCTGCAAAAGTACTGGGAATAGACAATCACAAAGGTTCAATTGAAATAGGAAAAGATGCCGATCTGGTCATCTTCGATAAAGATATTCAGGTTAAGAAAGTTTTTATAAACGGAGAATTAATTCATGAAAATAAATAACAACATATTGAAGGCGTATTTAGCTGTTCTGATAATGATTTCAACAAGTGTTTATGCATCTTCCGCCAAAGAAATAGGCTTGATTCCATTGCCTCAAAAATATGAACCCGGGAAAGGTGTTTTTGAAATCAATTCCAAAACAAAGGTAGTGCTGGAGCCGGATAATGTTGAAATGCGTGATGCTGCAGGACTATTGGTTGGGTTATTTCAAAAGGCTGCTGGATTCTCTCTGAATATTTCATCAAAAAAAGAAGCAAAGAATGTAATTACCTGCCGAATTGTAAATGGTATTGATAATAAAGAAGGGTACAGAATCAAGGTAAGCCCCAATACGATTGTAATTGAAGGTGCAACGGCTATAGGTATTTTCTATGGATTACAAACGATACGTCAATTGCTTCCTTCAGAAATTGAAAATGCTGTTTCCGTCGGTTCTTCCGCAAAATGGATTGTTCCCTGCATGTCAGTAAGCGATTATCCGGAATTTGGATACAGAGGAATGATGTTGGATGTGTGCCGTCATTTTATGCCCAAAGAATTTGTCATGAAATTTATCGATATGATGGCACTTCACAAGCTGAATATATTTCACTGGCATTTAACAGATGATCAGGGATGGAGGATTGAGATAAAAAAATATCCCAAACTAATAGAAATTGGTGCTTTCAGGAGAATGGAAATAGCAGGCCACAAAAACTCACCCGACTGGACTTGGAAAGTGGGGAAATATGGAGGATTTTATACACAGGAAGATATTCGTGAAGTTGTGGTTTACGCAAAGAAAAGAAATGTAACCATTATTCCTGAAATTGAATTACCCGGACATGCTATGGCAGCCCTGTCGGCTTATCCCGAACTTTCCTGTTCCGGTGGTCCCTTCGAAGTGGTAGGACGTTGGGGTGTTTTCCAAGATATTTATTGTTCACGTGAGGAAACCATTCTTTTTTTACAGGATGTTTTAAATGAAATCGCAGATCTTTTTCCTGGTGATTATATTCATTTGGGTGGTGATGAAGCTCCCAAAACAAGATGGCAACGCTGTAAAGCCTGTCAGGAAATAATGGCTAAAGAAGGATTGAAAAATGAAATCCAATTGCAAACCTACTTCATGGGCAGAATGGAAAAATTACTGAATAAAAAAGGCAAGAAAGTAATTTGCTGGGATGAAGTAGTTGAAGGTGGTATGTCGAAAACCGTAACCATTATGTCTTGGCGTGGGGAAGAAGGTGGAATTCAGGCCGCAAGGAATGGAAACGATGTTATCATGACACCAAACAAACTGGTTTACTTTGATTATTATCAAGGCGATAAGATTAGTGAACCTCCTGCAATCGGTGGTTTCCTACCCTTGGAGAAAGTCTATGAATATTCTCCGGTACCCAAAGAATTGACATCCGAAGAAGCTAAACACATCAAAGGTGTTCAGGCCAATGTCTGGACCGAGTATATGCCCGACGAAAAACAGGTTGAATATATGGTTTTTCCACGCATTGCGGCGTTAGCAGAAGTAGCCTGGTCTTCGCAGGATACTAAAAACTTAGAGAATTTTAAAATCCGTTTGGCAAACCTGATTGAACATTACAGTTCATTGAAGATAAACTATAGGAAATCAGGTGACTAACAATTGAAAAGTACAATAAAAAGAGAAATTATATTTTTAAATAATAAAGGTATGATAAAAGAATTTAAAGCAGATAATCTGAAGGTAAAAATTTTTGAAACGCGGTTGGATATGGGTGTTCAAGCTGCTAATGAAGCAATTGATTGTATAAAAATGTTGTTGTCTGAAAAAGAGAGCATTAATATTGTTTTTGCGGCTGCACCTTCGCAAAACGATTTTCTGGCATCACTGTCAGGTCATCATGAAATTGACTGGAGGCGGGTGAATGCATTTCACATGGATGAATATATAGGATTATCAAAAGATGCTCCACAAGGATTTGGTAACTTCCTGAAAAACGCTATCTTTGAACATTTACCTTTCCGGAATGTCTTTTATTTGAAATCGGATGAATTTCCGGTGAAAGAGAATTGTGAGCGCTATGAGGATTTACTGAAAAAATATCCAATTGACATCGTATTTATGGGCATTGGCGAAAACGGTCATATAGCGTTTAATGATCCGCACGTTGCATCATTTACGGATACAAACAGTGTCAAAATTGTTGATCTGGATATTAAATGTCGCCAACAGCAGGTAAACGATGGTTGCTTTGATTCGCTGGATGCTGTGCCTACACATGCCATAACACTGACTATTCCAGCATTGATGAGTGCGAAATATTTGTTCTGTATGGTACCTACCGAAAGGAAAGCCATGGCTATCAAAGCAACGATTGAAGGAGCTATAAATGAAAAGTGTCCTGCCTCCATATTACGGAATCATACTTTTTCAACTTTGTATATTGACAAACCAAGCGCCAGTCTTCTGACAATCTGATTTTAAAAACTGAAGAATGAATATCCTGATGAAAAAGCAACTATTCCAAATTATTCTCATGTTAGCATTCGGTCTGTTTCAGGTTGCAACTGTCTTTTCCCAAAAGCAGGAATTCGCAATAAGAGGGTTTCATCTTGATTTGAGATCCGAGGTAATGACAATGCCCGCTTTAAAAGTCTTTGCAAAAGAATTGGCAGATTTTAAAATAAATACATTGGTAATGGAATGGGAAGCCACATTTCCTTACGAAAAAAATGCAACTATTACCAATAAATATGCTTATAAACCGGAGGAAATAAAAGATTTTATTCAATACTGCACTAGTCTCGGCATTGATGTTATTCCGATTCATCATTGTTTTGGCCATGTGGAGTGGATTTTGCGACACGATCGTTACCGTTTCCTGAGTGAGGACAAAAAAGAAGTTTCACAGGTTTGTCCGGTAAAAATTGAAGAAGCAAAAACCGTGTTCAGAAGCCTTTTTAAAGAAATGGCAGCTTATCATCCTTCCAAATATTTCCATATCGGTGGCGACGAAACATATTTGTTAGGATCGTGCGATAAATGTAAGGAAAAGGTTGCAAAAGAGGGAAAGTCAAAATTATTTGTGGATTACATAAAAGCAATGTGTGAAATCGTTACTGAAATGGGTAAAACGCCAGTACTTTGGGCTGATGTAATACTGAAATATCCGGAAGCCATTAATGAAATGCCAAAAAACGTAATCTACGTGGACTGGAATTATGGTTGGAAAACAAATTATTTCGGTGATATGCAGAAATTATTCGATGCAGGCGTTACATTCTGGGGAGCTCCCTCGTTGCGATCGAGTCCCGACAATGTTTATTTGACTTCATGGAAAACTCATTTTGACAATCAGAAGGATTTTATTCCCTATGCCCGTCAATCTAACTATAAAGGATTGATTATGACTTCGTGGTCAACATCCGGACTCTATGGGTTTACATACGATCAAAATTGGGAAATTCAGGACATGGAACAAGTAAGAAATGTTTACCCACTGAATGGATTTAGAATGCTGTTGGCAGCTTATTCCAGATCATTAAACCAACAAGAGCCTCTCAATCCTGAACAGTTTGTCATTGAGTACTCACAATCACGCTTTGGATTGACCAAAGATGAATCCAAAATACTATTGCATCTACTCATGGAGCCTCAAGAAGTCATTCGAAAAGGGAAAAGCATTTCAGGTATTCCAATAAATAAAGTTTTAGAACTAACAAAAAACGCCCAGAACCAACTTTATTTATTAAATCCGAAAAAGAATTTTACTGAATTTGCTCATTTAAAACTGATGTTTGATATACGACAAAATTATCTTGAGTTTAAAAAAATTGAAGCCATTTATCAATCTGAAGTTTATGAACGGTCAAAGGCAGGAGACCTTCTGGACAAACTGAAAATGGTTATTTCCGAAGAAAAAAAAATAGATAAACGATTTGCACTTCTTCAACATGACTTTTTGACTAAACGTGGAATTATGGAAATGAATGATATCCGTAAACGGAAAATGAATGTTTTAAGAGATTTTTTGAGTGCGCAATTATGATAAGCAACAACTAAAATAAGTATATGAAAAAAGTTTTTATATTTACAATTTTGTTATTTTGTTTTGGATTTGTTCAAGCACAAAATCTTGAAGATATTGCAAATGTAAACCCAACAATGCTTGAACGTGCCAAACAATTCAAAAAAGCATTAGGAACTTCAAACGGATTCAGAAGTGGAGTTTACATTTATCAAAAACGATCGATAAAAGAATATGAAAAAAATCCGTCACAATTGGCAGCCCGTTTAGCTCTATTGGGCTTTACAGATGTATATTTGGGTGCCGGGCGAATGATTGAAGATGAAAATATAGACGAAATAAAGTGGGTATGCGAGTTTAATATCTATGCTCATAAATATGGTATGAAAGTTCACATTGAATCATTGAGCAGTTCAAGACTTTGGGTAGATAACAAACCGATTTTTAAAAATTGCAATGATATTATTAATTTCAATTACTCCAATAAAAAAGAGATTCGCTTTGATGGTATTACAGCCGATCTTGAACCCCATATACAGAAAAAAGGATTCATTGAACGTCCCAAAGAACTTATGCTTGAATGGCATGGGACTGATAACTTTGGGATAGGGAAAGATAATGATTTGTTGTGCAAACGAATGGTTGAGGTAATGGCTAAAGCTAAAAAAGAAATTGGAACGGAACTAACATTAAGTCAGGCACAAGGATTTTTTCTTCAAAGTCGCTACGATAAGGGAGAACTAGCTTGGGGCAGTGCACATCAGCTTCTAAAGAGTTGCAACTGGCTCATAATTATGACCTACAATTTTAGACCAGAGCGCGTTCTTGAGATGGCAAAACCATCACTGGAAAACGCCAAGGATTATCCAAAAAGTGTGAGTATGGCTATTAAAACCAGCCTCGACACATACGGCAGCGAAGGCCCGGTTACATCTTTTCAACCTCAGGGTTGGAATTATCTGATTAATGGACTAAATTATCTTATTGAAAATTGTTCAAAATATGATGCCTTTAGGGGAATAGATATATTTGAATTTCAGGGCCTTGAAAAAATGTGGAATGGAACAGCCGTTGAAGATAAGCGAACAGACTATCAAAAATCAAAAGATTAAGAAAACCAATATTCATTAATGAAACAATTTATATTACATATTTCAACCATTTTTTTCATGTTGATCGCAGCTGTATCCTGTAAAGGAGAAGAACCTAAACCCATCTGGCCGATTTTCATTGAAATCAAGACCACTCCGGGTAAACAAGACACTCTGTTAGCCAATGTAGCTGGTGTATCCTATAAAATGATGGATGCAGCCATTAAATTACGTGCATCGCTTCGGAGCGATTTGAATTATCGTTCAGGCATTTATGTGTATGATTCAAAATCGGTTACCACATACCTTGATAATCCGGGAAAACTGGCTGCACGAATTACATTATTAGGATTAAAGGATGTTTACTTGAGCGCATCCAAAGGTTCAATCGATGGTTCGGATGTCGTCAGACGTAACTGGATCCGAGATTTTAACAAAGCGGCACATCTTTATGGATTAACGGTTTGGGCATTGCGGTTGTTTTCGACATCGGCTTATGTAAGCGACGCAGCTGTAACTGACGAATGTGCAAAAATACTTGCTTATAATCAGGCTGTTACCAGCAATGAAAAATTTGACGCAGTTTCTGCTGACTGGGAACCTCATGTTTTAAAAGAAGGTGGAGCCGATACACCTGCCGGCCTTCTATATTTCTGGGATAGCAATACTAATTACGGAATCGGAAAATCTAATGACCTATTACTGAAACGTACGCTGGATATGTTTGCAATTGCCAAACAAAATCTAGGTAATTTGATGATAAATGAAGCCATTCATTATATGTATCAGAATAATTATAATTCCGGCTTACTCTCATATGGCAATACGCTCCAGTTTCTTATCAATTGTGAATATGTAACAGTTATGTGTTACACAGATACAAAAGAAAAAGTCTGGTCACGAGGGTTATCTCCGGTAGAGGCCGCAACGGGTAAAACCAAAAAAGTAAGTATCTGCGTTAAAACTAGCTTGAACACTTATGGTGATGGTGGCGATACTTCTACTTCGCTCTACCCAAAAGGCTGGGATTACCTGATTGAATCGATGAATTATTTTTACAGTCAGGGAGCTGTAAAACCTGCTTTTCGTGGAATTGACTTTTTCGAGTTTGAAGGATTGGAACAAATGTGGAATACAACCGATGCCTCTACTAAAATTTCGGGACAATCGATTTCAAAAGGGAGTATAAGCTATGATAGTCAGAAAGAAACTTTACAAATTGACAATTTTTCATCTCCTGTTTTGGTTCTACTTTATTCAGTGAATGGAAACTTAATTCTAAAAAAGGAAATAACTAATTTAGAAAAAATCTCTATTAATCAGTTGCCTAGGGGCAATTATTTAGTCAAATATATTTGTGCAACGGACTCATCACGCACATTAAAACTTATTAAAAAATAAAATCATGATAAAATCAACAAAAGTTGCAACTTCCCGTCTTCTCTCTCTCGATGTATTTCGTGGTATTACAATAGCCGGCATGATACTCGTTAATAATCCGGGTAATTGGGGTCATGTTTATGCTCCACTACTACATGCCGAATGGAATGGATTAACACCAACCGACTTGGTTTATCCATTTTTTATGTTTATTATGGGTATTTCAATGTATATTTCGTATAAAAAGTTTGATTTTAAATTCTCCAATCAAACTTTTATCAAGCTGTTAAGACGTTCAATACTATTATTTCTGATTGGACTTTTCTTAGGGTGGTTTGGACTTTTTTTCCGAGGATTGAATGCATTAAGTAATGAACAAATAAGTTTATTTCAAAAAATAGGACAAGCTGCCACAAACTTTGAACACCTACGTATTCTTGGAGTTTTACAGCGATTGGCAATTGTCTCATTTATTGGTTCTTTAATTGTATTATTAGTACGTCCCAAATACATTCCTTGGATTATCGGGTTTAGTTTACTTTCATATTGGCTGATAATTTCAATAAAAGATAGTTTTGCTATAACCGACAATAATATTATTGCAACTATTGATCGTTCGTTAATAGGATTAACTCATATGTATTCCGAGCATTTACCGGACGGTTCAATTCGTATTTTTGAACCTGAAGGAATATTAAGCACTTTACCATGTATTGCGCATGTATTAATTGGTTTTTTAGTTGGTAAAATAATATCAGAATCAAAGGATAATAATGAAAGGATTCAAAAGATATTCATTAGTGGAACAATAATTTTATTCTTAGGTTTTTTGCTTCAATACGGATTTCCTATCAATAAAAAAATATGGAGTTCAAGTTTTGTATTAGTTACCTGTGGATTGGGTTCACTCCTATTTAGTTTACTTATTTGGATTATCGATATAAAAGGGAATAAACGTTGGAGCGTTTTTTTCGAGTCATTTGGGGTTAACCCCTTGATTATTTACGCTCTTGCAGGTATTTTAAGTGTACTGTTAAATAATTTAGGCTTTATGTATTTTAATGAATGGATTTCCACAAAATCATTTATTTATAAAATTTTGATAAATCCTCTTTTTGGTGATTATTTTGGTGCTTTAGTTTACGCATTGCTTTTTGTAGCCGTAAACTGGCTGATCGGACACATCCTATATAAAAAGAAAATTTATATCAAGTTATAGTTAAATATTGATATACTCCAACTTGCACAATACAAATAAAAATTCAGATGCGCGTAATCATACAGTTAGACTTATCAGGTATTTCGGGATGGGTGGCCAATTATATTGCCACAAGAATAAAGGATTTTTCTCCAAGTGCTGAACGACCTTTTGTATTGGGCTTACCAACGGGTTCAACTCCACTTGGTACTTATAAAAGACTGATAGAGTTATACAAAGAAGGAAAAGTGTCTTTCAAAAATGTGCTAACTTTTAATATGGATGAGTATGTCGGTATTCCAAAAGAACATCCTCTAAGCTATCATAGTTTTATGTGGAATAATTTTTTCAGTCATATTGATATACAACCAGAGAATGTGAACATACTAAACGGAAATGCAACAGATATGGAGTCAGAATGTCAGCGATATGAAAACAAAATAAAAGCCATAGGTGGCATCAACTTGTTCTTGGGTGGCATCGGAGCTGATGGACATATCGCATTCAACGAACCAGGCTCATCGCTTCATTCGCGTACGCGTGTAAAAACACTGACTCAAGATACCATTATTGCCAACTCACGCTTTTTCGATAATGATGTAAACCAGGTACCGAAACTTGCACTTACTGTTGGAGTAGGTACAGTAATGGATGCACATGAAGTTTTGATTATGGTCAATGGTCATAACAAAGCAAGGGCATTACATCAAGCCGTGGAAGGTTCTGTAAATCATATGTGGACGATAACGGCTTTGCAATTACATCCAAAAGGTATTGTGGTTTGTGACGAAGCTTCTACTGTGGAATTAAAAGTTGGAACCTACCGCTATTTTAAAGAAATAGAAGGATTGTGAGAACTGAGAAATTAATCCCAATATGCAATTATTTAATTCTAAATTAGCATTTAAAGAATTATCGAATTAACCAACCACGACCATGCAATATGATTTAAGTTCCAAAATAACATTAGAACGTACTCCTGAACGCTATTACCGTTCTACCGATATGATAGAAAGTCTCCGTCAGACCCGCTACGAAAAACTACGAACAAACATCTTTGCCGATGCAAACGAAGGAGCAATTGCCATTGCTCAGAAAGTAGCCACACTCATCCGCGAAAAAGAAAAGCAGGGAGAGCAATGCATTCTCGGTATGTCAGGTGGCTTTTCTCCACTGGGTGTATACGATGAATTAGTAAGAATGCACCAGGAAGAAGATTTGAGCTTTGCAGATGTAGTGGTATTTAATGTTTCTGAGTTTTTTCCGGTTTATTCAGGTGAACGGCATTCAAATGCTAAACTGCTTCGCACTTATTTGTTAGATAAAGTGGATATTAAACCCGAAAACTTTTATACTCCCGATTCCACCATTAATCGCTCCAATGTGTATGACTTTTGTCGCCATTATGAAGAACTGATAGAAAAATACGAAGGACTTGATCTAGTATTGGTCAGTGTCGGATTGGTGGGGAATATAGCTTACAACGAACCTGGTTCACAAATCAGCACCCTTACCCGCCTGATGCTGTTGGATAATGAGTCACAAAGGGATTTGAAACGCTATTACAGTTCTGTTTCTGAAGTTCCATCGAGTGCAATCACCATGGGACTGGCTACCCTTCTGAATGCCAAACAGGTTATTATCTTGGCATGGGGAGAAAACAAATCCGGCATTCTAAAAGAAATTATCGAAGGAAAAACGGATGATAATATACCGGCTTCCTTTCTGCAGTTGCACAAAAATGCAATGGCAGCAATTGATCTGAATGCCGCCCAACAACTCACCCGTATTAGTCATCCCTGGTTGGTAGGTCCTTGTGAATGGACTGATATGCTTATTCGCCGTGCTATTGTATGGCTTTGTAATGAAACAGACAAACCCATACTGAAACTAACCAACAAAGATTATAACCAACATGGTCTGGATGAATTGTTGGCACAGTATGGTTCTGCCTATAATGTGAATATCAAGATTTTCAATGATTTGCAGCATACCATTACCGGTTGGCCGGGTGGAAAGCCCAATGCCGAGGATACAAACCGTCCGGAAAGAGCGAACCCATATCCAAAACGGGTTGTGGTATTCAGTCCACACCCGGATGATGATGTTATTTCTATGGGAGGAACATTTCAACGGCTTGTAGATCAGCATCACGATGTGCATATCGCCTATCAGACTTCAGGGAATATTGCAGTAGGCGATGAAGAAGTAATCCGGTATGTATCGTTAATGCTCAATGTACTGGATCGTTTTGATAAAGCAAATGATGACATGAGGATAAAATATGGTAACATTCTGCGTTTTTTGAATAAAGAGAAACAAGCTGGTGACTCCGATAATGCCGATGTGCTTTATATCAAAGCTCAAATCCGTAGAGAGGAAGCTCGTACCGCCTGTCGCTATATATGTGTAAAACCGGAAAATGTTCACTTTTTGGATCTTCCGTTTTACGAAACAGGCAAAGTTCAAAAAGGAAAGCTTACGGATAAAGACATTCTGAAAGTGATAGAATTAATGGATGAAGTTCAGCCACATCAGATATTTGTTGCCGGTGACCTTGCCGATCCGCATGGAACACATAAGGTTTGTTTAAATGCCGCTTTGGGAGCTATTCATGAACTGAAAGTCAAAGAGTGGATGAAAGAATGTCGCGTATGGATGTATCGTGGTGCGTGGGCCGAATGGGAAATAGATCATATTGAAATGGCTGTCCCGATCAGCCCCGAACAACTTCGCAGAAAACGACATTCTATTCTGAAACATCAGTCGCAAATGGAAAGTGCTCCATTTTTAGGTAACGATGAACGATTGTTCTGGCAACGTGCCGAGGAACGCAACCAGGCAACTGCCAATTTATACAATAAGCTGGGACTTGCCTCTTATGAAGCAATTGAAGCTTTTGTGGAATATAAAATAGTTTATGAACATAAAACTATAGACGATATTTAAATACTATGTAGATCAACAGTGATTTTGTAAGTATTTTAGTTTGTTGATTATTAAAGGTGTTTTTGTTTGTTTAGTTCTCTCTGATTCAGGAAGGAAGTTTGATTTATCGAGCTTCTTTATTTAACTTTTCTATCGCTCGTTTTAAATATTATTTTCATTGTGTATTTGTATGTTTAACGCATTATTATTTTGATAAGGAATATCTATTTAGATATTTTTTAGAGATACAAAACTAAAAAATAAGTTTGTTTCCAGTACGAAAACAAGCCTCTGCATTATTTCCAGTTATCTTTGGATTTTTCTATGCAATCTTAGCATTGACTGTTCTTGTCATTTCATTTTCGGGTATATTATGGTGAGACATTACTTTTAAACGAAAGTTCCGCAAACCCATACACTTCGTGTACGGATGGGCAATAATATCCGTCCCAGCGAAATGATTCAAATGGTTTTTC
>JBAWXD010000027.1:0-26934 GCA_037144275.1 Paludibacter sp.
CTTGCAATAGTCAAGTATCTGATCTTCAGGAACTCCTTCTTTCATTTCGAAGCTGAAAGGAATATTCGGAAGTTCACCTTTGGCAATACGTTCGTGTATCTGACGGGTCATTATTTCAATTTCAGCATTGGCAGTACTGATAATTCTTCGGAGTAATTCACTGTCGCTTATGCTGTAGGTACTCAGTTCGTTGTTGGATGAAATGGTAAAAGCCGGACTGAAATAAACATATAAAAAAAGCACTTCGGCAGTTAAGATATCCGCAAAATGGAATCCGAAATCGGTTGCTTTTGAAACCTGATCGGTTAAATCAATGGGTATCAATACCTGTGAACAATCATTGCTTCCACTTGCCGGTTCATTTTCCCAGGCACTTTCCATTTCTTCCACAATTTTCAACGCACGTGGCAAATCACTTTCTTTGATTCGAACACGAACACCAACGGCGAGCTCAGGTTGCTCGAGATTCAGATTATGAATCACTGTCTCGATCCCGTTTTCTTCCATAAGGGATTTTATCATTTGGGCCCGCTGGAAAGTACGAATGGCTAGCGTAACTAATTTATCTTCCATGATGAACTAATTTATTGATTTACAAATTAATATGAAAGTAATCTCTGATTAAATTGTTATAGGGTGAAATCGTTGTAAAGATAGCCAAATTTAAATAATTCAATGTTTTTGGAGAACATTTTTTTTATGACAGTCCAAAATGTGTCTTAAAATCTGTTTGCAAATATAACACTTCTTTAAATTAATCGCTATGTATTTTCTGCTATTTATTCTTTTTTTTGCTATGATTTAGTCTACTTAGGAGTTGCGCCTTTTGTCTGCTGGTTTCATATCAGAAAAAATAGTTACTTTTGCACTAAACAAGCAGCATTTTTTAGTCCGTTTATAAACTCCGATTAGATTGAACAAAGATATTATTTATACTACTATCGCCGGGATTTCAATTCATCCAGTTACTACATCCGCTATTATTTCGCTGATTATTAGCTTATTATTGTTGTGTTTTTCGGCTATAATTTCAGCTTCAGAAGTCGCTTTCTTTTCGCTTAGTCCTCAAATTCTGGATAAGCTCGAAGAAAATGAACGAAAAGCCGATTCGCGCATTCTCCGCTTACTCAAAACACCCCAACGACTCCTGGCTACGATTCTGATTGGCAGTAATTTGTTGAATGTGGCTGTTATACTGCTGATTACCTATTTTACGACATCAATTTTCAATTTTGATACTGTTCCGGTTATTGGATTTATTTTTCAAACGATCATCATTACATTTAGCATTTTACTTTTTGCAGAGATAATACCCAAGGTATATGCCACGCAATTTGCATTGAAAACAGCTTATAATACTGTACCTATACTGGCAGCAATGGAGAAATTGTTTGGACCCTTTGTTAGTTTATTGGTAAATTCTACCTCCATTGTCAACAACCGACTTGCCCGGCACAGCAAATCTAACATTTCGATGGATGAACTTTCACAAGCATTGGAACTGACTTCGAACAGCAAGGATGAAGACAAAGAAATACTGGAAGGAATTATTAAGTTTGGGAATATTCAGGTAGTCGAGATTATGACTTCCCGGGTCGATATGGTGGTCGCTGATATAAAATCAAATTACAAGCAATTGCTGGATATTATCATCAAATCGGGTTATTCACGAATTCCTGTTTCTGCCGGAACACGTGATAATATAAAAGGCTTACTTTACAGTAAAGATTTATTAGCTCATCTGGATAAACCTGTAAATTTTCGTTGGCAAAGCCTTATGCGACAGGCTTATTATGTGCCTGAGACCAAAATGATTGACGATTTGTTGATTGAATTTCAGGAAAATCACGTGCATTTGGCGCTGGTTGTTGACGAGTATGGAGGAACTTCGGGTCTCATTACCCTGGAAGATATTCTGGAAGAAATAGTGGGTGATATCAGTGACGAATACGATGATGAACAACAGCTATTTACTAAAATTGATAATCATACTTTTATTTTTGAAGCTAAAATCCTGCTAAATGATTTTTTTAAAATAGCTGAAATTGAAGAAGATGACTTTCTTAAAGTGACTGATGATGTTGAAACACTGGCGGGATTAATTCTGGAATTGAAAGGTGATTTTCCTGTTAAAAATGAGCGTATTGATCACGGCCGATATGTGTTTGAAATTGTAGCCGCTGATAACCGCCGGATAAAAAAAGTAAAATTGTATATTAAAGATGACTTTAAAAAGTCAGAAGAAGCATAAACTAATGAAAGTCATCCGTTTTTCAAATATCATCTTGATTAGCTGCCTTTTGGCAAGCCTTATTTCCTGTCGTAAGACGCCGGTTCCTCATCCCTATGGCTACTTCAGGGTTGATATAGCGCCACACAGCTACCGAATGATCGATACACTCAATCTGCCTTATCGCTTTGATTTACCTCAGCAGGCAAAACTAATCAGTCGTGATTCAAAAGATGGTAAATTCTGGGTGGATATTTATTATCCGAATTTGAATGCCAGTATTTATTGCAGCTATAAACCGGTAAAAGGAAATTTGATTGATTTACTGGAAGATACCCGTAAAATTGTATACAAACACAGTATTCGGGCTGATGGAATTGGCGAAAAAGCCTACGACCATAACGAAAAAAATGTACACGGAATTCTATATGATTTAAGAGGAAATACGGCTTCCTCCGTTCAGTTTGTGTTGACAGACAGTACGAAGAATTTTTTCCGTGGAGCCTTGTATTTCAATAATATACCCAATAAAGATTCAATTGCACCGATGGCGGAATATATCCGGGAAGATATTATCCATATAATGGAAAGTTTTGAGTGGAAAAAATGATGACCTCAGCCAACCATATTATTTCAATAGAGAATACTCGGATATTGGTTTTTCAGGTCATTCAATCCATTGACGAATTATATCAACAGCTCGATTATGTTGACCAAGAAGAATTTTCGAAATTAGTTTCCGATAAAAGAAAACGGGAATATCTGGGTGTTCGGGTGGCGCTAAAAAATTTGTTAGGCGTCGAAAAAAAGATAGTGTATGATGCGGACCGGAAACCCCGTTTTTCAGACCATAGTTATCATATAAGTATCTCGCATAGTGCAGATTGGATTGCTGTGATGGCTGATTCAACCCACCCGGTTGGAATCGATATCGAAGTTCCGACAGCTAAAATTCAAAAGATTTACAAGCGTTTTCTAAATGAAAGAGAACAGTTGGAACTTTCGAATGGGCAAAACCTAAATCAATTGTTGCTGGCCTGGTCGGGCAAAGAAGCTCTATATAAAATCATTGGAAAAGAAGCTGTCGACTTTGCCAAAAACTTGCATATTTTCCCTTTTGAAGTAGCGGGCGAAGGATCATTCGACGCTGAACATAGTTCGACAAAACAAAAATATCAGTTACATTATATTCAAAATGAGACTTATACCTTAGTATATTGTGTCGTTTAAACCTAAAATGAAATGAAAAGAATCTACAATCAAATACTGTCGAATCAACAGGAAAACCGAAAAATGTTGGCTGTTTTGCTCGATCCGGATCAATGTCGTGGAAGTTTGCTCGCAAGCACCATTGCTGCATTAAAATCAAATTCGCCCGATTTTATTTTTGTGGGTGGAAGCCATACGGTTTCTTCCACCGACTCATTGATAGAACTTTTAAAAGAAGAAACCACAGCCGGAGTAGTTTTATTTCCCGGAAATGCAGCACAATTCAGCACCAAAGCGGATGCACTCTTATACCTGTCACTTTTTTCGGGACGGAACGCCGAATTTCTGATCGGACAACATATTAGCTCAGCCTTAGCAATTAAAAATTCCGATATAGAAGTAATCCCAACAGGCTATTTGTTGATTGACGGTGGAAAGCCAAGTTCGGTGGAATATATCAGCAACACCCGACCTATTCCGGCGGATAAAAATGAGATTGCTCTTTCGACAGCTGTGGCAGCTGAATTATTAGGAATGAAACTAATTTATTTGGAAGCAGGTAGTGGTGCAAAACAAGCTGTAAGTACCCAAATGATTGAAACTGTAAAAACCGGACTGTCTATTCCTCTTTTGGTTGGCGGTGGAATTAAAAATTCCAACCAACTGAAAATCGCCTTTGAAGCGGGTGCTGATTTAGTAGTGGTCGGCAATATCTTCGAAAAAAATCCTGCTTTGATTGCTGATTTTGTTGAATGTACCCGGGAGTTTAATATTTAAATGCTTTTTGCCGGATTGGATGAAATTCGATCAAAAAACGGACTTTTTGAAGAGCAACTTATTGGAATGCCGTAAATATTGCTGCAAGCGGGCAATAATCCCATTTCCTGAGCTACACGACCAACTGAAAACATCACCCGGCTATCCACACGTCGGTCAGCTGCTACCGAACAGGCGGAGCCAATTGCAATTCCCACATCCACTGAGTTAATTGAACAAGGAACTTCCTGATATTTCTGCTTCTCAGCGCAGGTCTCAAAACCACAATAGCCACAATTCAGCTTATGAATTTGTTGTTTTGTTCCAATAAGTATAATTGCTTCAGCCTGTAGAATGTTTGCCGAATCTCTCAGCACAAATTTCAAACCCGTTTTTTTACTGTATTCAACCATAGCATTGGAAAGCTGTTTGATAGTTTCGCCGGTTATCAATGCCACTTCTATAATATCAAAGCCTTTTCCTTTCGGTGCAGTACGTGCAGCTGTCATCATGTCGTTAGCCACATGTAGCAGACGTTCAGTTCGTGTATCGCGTTCGTTTGTTAGCATATTTAGTTGTGGATCATGACATTAAACATCATTAAAACAAGTTTAGAGTCATCGGATGAAATCCCTGTACAGGCAAGTTTTTACTTTTTCCCGCTCAGAATCATGCTGTATTTCCCCTCAGGTTTCAATAAATCAAGAGCTACTTTCAACTCCTTATCGGTACGAAGTGAGTATTGAATTTCCCCTTTTTGGTAATAATAGCGTTTAATAATTTCGAGACTCAATAATTCAGCAATATCCGTTTTGTTTTCCTCCAGACTTTTAGAAACTTCGGGCATTAATTTAGTTTTCAAGGCTGCAAATTCATCTTTTGCACGACTGTCTAAACCTTCATATTGGGCCATTTCAAGCAGTTCTTTATAGTATTTTTCCGTTTGCGTAGTGTAGCTGAATTTTTTGGAAATCAGATAATCAGTAAACGCCTTATAATCGTCTTCGGAAAGTTTAAAAGTAGCCGGCGAAGCAATAGTCGAATGTTTCAGCACATATTGGGTCACAAAATCGAAATACAGATTCTGTGCAAAAATATAATAGGCAACATTCAATTTTCGTTCATCTTTAGTGAGTGTATCCGGAATAATACCTCCGCCATCACGCACTTTGCGACCAATACGGGTTTTAAATTCAGAAGTCAGACTGTCGGGGATATGGCCCACACTACCATCCTCGTTTCGATGACTGTAATCGATAGCCTGAATACAGCGCCCACTGGGAATATAATACTTGGCTGTGGTCACTTTCAGGTTTCCGCCAAATCCAACAGGCCGGATATTCTGCACAAGTCCTTTCCCGAAAGTCCGCTCCCCTACAATTACTCCACGATCTAAATCCTGTATAGAACCAGCCACAATTTCGGAAGCTGAAGCCGACGAACGATTTGCCAGAATTACCAGTTTCATTTGAGGAAAAATCGGTTCAGTGGGGGTTTTATAGGTACGGTCGGCTTCCTTGTTTTTAGCTTTTGTCGTTACCACTTCTGTACCTTTTGGAACAAAATAACCGACTATTTTAATGGCTTCGTCAATCAATCCACCCCCGTTATTCCGGATATCCAATACCAGCGATTCTATCTGGTTTTTATGAACCATCTCGTTGACTGCCGCCTTAAGTTCAATCGCAGCACGGTCGGTAAATTCGCTCAGCATCAGGTAACCAATTTTATCTGCTACCAGCGTTGAATATCGCACCGGATTAATTTGTATTTTTTCCCTGTTAAACGATTTTTCAATGATGTTTTTTTCAGCCGGACGTTTCAGTTTTAGTTTAATGATGGTGCCGGGAGTTCCTTTCAGTAAAGCACTTACCTCATTCACAGTTCTCCCGCTGACTTTCTGCCCATCAATATCAAGTATTACATCACCGGCACGAATTCCATTTCGTTGAGCCGGCATGCCTTCATAGGGTTCAGAAACTACTACTTCTGTTCCGGTCTTCATAATCATGGCACCTATTCCGGCATATTCACCTGTGGTCATAAAAGTCAGATCATCGGTTTCTTCCTCAGGGAGATAAACGGTATAGGGGTCAAGTTTCTCGAGCATATTATCGATACTGCCTTTAACCATTTTATCATAATTCAGCGTATCGACATAAAACATATCCAATTCCCGAAAAACAGAATTGAAAATTGTCAGGTTTTTGCTGATGCGAAAGGTTCGTTGATCTGGTTTCGCAGCTCCTGAAACTGAAAGAGCGGAAGTTAGGAGAAATATAAAAGGAAATATGGTTTTCTTGAACATGAATGTATAGCAATTAATTGAAAATTGAAAATTGAAAATTGACTTAGATCTTCACATTCGGTGCTAAAAAAGCAGAAATATCCTTACCGTACGAAATCAAATCACGCGCTACGGTGGACGAAATATACGAATATTCAGCTTCGGTAAACAGAATAACGGTTTCGATACCGGTCAGTTTTCGGTTGGCATCTGCCACCGTGCGTTCATACTCAAAATCACCTACCGAGCGCAAACCACGCAGAATATAATCAGCATCCACCGACTTGGCGAAATCAACTGTCAGACTATTGTATGAGGCGATTTTTACCCTTGGCTCTTCTTTGAAAGCCTGCGTAATCAGGTCTAATCGCTTTTCAACAGTGAATAGCGTTTTTTTTGCCTGATTTAATCCGATTCCAATGATAATTTCATCAAAAAATGTCAGTCCACGCATTACAATACTGTAATGACCAACGGTGAACGGATCGAAAGTTCCGGGGAAAATGGCTCGTTTCATGCTGTTTTATGTATTTTATATTCTGTTTATAACTGCAAAAATAACAGATTTGTATGACAAAGATAGATGAATTTAACGTCTGCTGTTTAAATAGAGTTCATTAGTTTGATTTTTTTTGTTTTTAGTACAAAATTTCATCATATTAATTATCTTTGTGCCTTAGGATTCGTCTTCCTGATAACTAAAATTTATCAACTATGCGGATAAGATCCGGAATAATCTTGTTTTTATGGGGATGTGTCTGTCAGGCGGTTTTAAGCGTAGAACCAATTATTTCATTCCCCATACCCTTACAAACAGCCTATGCAGGGCAAACCATATCACTCGAACGCTACGATATGCGTGAACGGTTTGATCGTGAACAAAATATTATTGCCTACAATCATTCGGCCAGTTTACTGATTATCAAGCGTGCCAACCGGTATTTTCCGGTCATTGAATCGGTATTGAAAGAAAATGGAATTCCGGATGATTTTAAATACCTGGCAGTAGTTGAAAGTAATCTTGATTTACGCGTCGTTTCGCCTGCTTTGGCAGCCGGAATGTGGCAATTGATGCCTAAGACAGCACAACAACTTGGACTTGAGGTGACTGACGAAGTGGATGAGCGTTATCACCTTGAAAAATCAACTGCAGCAGCTTGCCGGTACTTTAAAACTGCATACGAAAAGTACAAAAACTGGTTGATGGTGGCGGCTTCGTATAATGCCGGCATGGGACGAATTTCAGAACAGAAAGAAAACCAACAGGTCGATGAGGCTTTTGATTTATATCTGAATCCGGAAACGAGCCGTTATATATTTCGCATTCTGGCAATGAAACAATTTCTGGAAAATCCGAAAGCCTATGGTTATATGATTGACCACGATCAGTTTTATCAGACAATTGGCACGAAAGATGTTGTGGTAAAGACAGCAGTGCCTGACTGGACAATATGGGCGCAACAAAACGGAATCAGTTATGCTCAGCTGAAAGATTTCAATTTTTGGTTGCGCGATAACAAGCTGACAAACAAGGAAGCGAAAGAATATACCATTAAAGTTCCCGATAAGGCTGATTTAAAGTTCAACAGCAACAAAATAAAAATTCATAATCCTCTGTGGGTTACTTTCTAATTTATAATTTTAAAATCCATAATTAAAAAAACAAGTATGAAAAAATTTATTTTCACAGCAGTACTTCTGCTTAGTTTTTCTTTTTCTCAGGCGCAGTTTCATTTAGGAGTTATGGCCGGTTATAATTCTTCTCTTACCTTAAAGAATATCGGCGATGTGGCTAACGGCTCATACAATATGACCAATGTAGGAAACGAAATATGGAATGATTTCCATGCAGGTGTTTTTGCGCGCATACCTTTAGGAAAAATGATTTACCTGCAACCTGAAGTATTGTATTCTATCCAGAAAAAGAACTTTACACTTGGAATTCCGGATCTATTAAGTGGGGGGAAAAGTATTACTGTTGACCGGTTTGCAAGTTTCAGTACCGTCGATGTACCGATTTTGGTCGGAGTAAAATTACTGGATTTGAAAATTGTAAATTTACGGGCTTTTGCAGGACCTATGTTGCGATTCGATGCAGGCTCAGCTCCACCAACTTTTGGAAACATTACTGGAGGAACTTTTGACACGTCGAAACTCGTGAGTGAAGTTCAAAAAGCCAATTTAGGACTTGAAGCAGGTATCGGTGTAGATGTATTGATGTTTGCACTGGATTTGCGTTATAACCTGATTGCTGATATGTACAAGAATCCATTATCATCATTAACTACCTCTTCACTTACCAGCATACCTGCTAATACAATTGTTGTTTCGCTCGGTTGGAAAATATTCTAATTGTAGAGCCTTTTGAGTTGAATTAAAGGATTAGTGTTGAACTTCATATTCCGGTCACTAGCTACTAATAGACTGTAGATATCGGGCAAAGAAAGTAACAAAGCCGGGTTTGCCTCTTGTATTGAGAGCGACCCGGCTTTGTGCTATCGTGAATTTAGAATAAACAGTGATAAGCTCCAAAAGGAATAAACAATGCTGGCTTTCATATTTCTTGAATATAAAAAAGGAGCTGTAATTTGTTTACAACTCCTTTAAATTTAGTCACAATCTGCGTGTTACATTGAATTACCAATACCTACCAAAACAACTGATAACATAATTACCGCAATACCACCAGTAATTGTCCATTTCGTTTTGGGTGAAACACCTGTCCATTCTTTTTGAACAATACCCCACATATTAGCCGTCAAAATAATAGTCGACATGTGTAGAATCCATGAACTGGCACCATTTCCTAACTTACTTTCACCCATTCCGTAGAAGAAGAATTGTAAGAACCAGGTTGTTCCGGCTAATGCAGAAAAGATAATGTTTTTGGTGATAGGTGTTTTCCTGTCTGTAAAGTTTTTATACGATTTATTTTTCAGACTCAAAATAGTGGTCCATATAAAATTGGTCGTCAAACCACCCCAAAGGATAATAATATAGCTAACATTGTTTTGATATAAGAATTCACCCTGACCCGGATGCAAGGCTTTCCAGGCTTCGTTGGCTGCCTCAGCCATTGGTTTTCCGGCTTCAATTCCGAAGTTGAAAAACGAACTCAGGATACCCGAAACAACTGCAATAATTAATCCTTTTACTAAGCTGAATTCAGCCACAGATGCTTCCTGTTGTTCCTTTGTAAGTTCTTTTTCTTTCAAAATACCGGCTCTGCCTGATATGGCAATACCGGTAATACAGACAACAACTCCCAATAGAACCAACTGTCCGCCCGGATGTGCCATCATGTCGGTGAATGAAATTTTACCAACAGTTGGGTAGAAGTTGTAAAAAATTGAAGGAACTATTGCTCCAAAAGCAGCACAGAATCCAAGTACAACTGAATTTCCAAGCGACATGCCGAGATAGCGAACACCCAACCCATAAGTCAATCCACCGATTCCCCAAAGGAGACCCATAATGAACGTGATGATTAGAATTTGAGTTGAACAAGCAGCAATGTAAGTTGAAAAATGAGGAATGGTTAGCCATGCAGCCAGTGGCGGAACGATCAACCAGGAAAATAACCCGCCGACAATCCAGAAACTTTCCCAGGCCCAACCTTTCACTTTGTTGTAAGGCATGTAAAAACTACCGGACGCAAATCCGCCTATCGAGTGAAATAAAATCCCTAAGAGTGCATTCATAAATTTAAGTCCACCCTATCCCTCCCAAAAGGAGGGAACTTGCAGACGATTAATTGTGATTAATTAGATTAATTTGGATTGCTTTACAGCCCCTCTTCTGGAGGGATTGGGAGGCTTTTTTATCTTTTTGAAGTTACATCCACTTCGTATTTCTGGATATCGGCAATATATGCTTCGCCTGCAAGAACAGCTTTACGTTGGCAATACTTGTCGTAAACTGCTGCCCAGGGCAATGATTTTGCTTCTTCGAGCAAAGCCAAACGCTCAAAATTCTGTCCCTTGGCCTCAAAAGTACGCAATTGTGCGATAGGTTCCAACAAAGCCTGTAACAACGCTTTCTGCATAGCACGAACGCCAATCACATACGCACCGATACGGTTGATGGATGCATCGAAATAATCCAATCCCACATGAACACGGTCGAGTGCCCCTGAGCGGATAATTTCCTGCGAAAGAGCCAGTAATTCATCATTCATTATGACTACATGGTCACTGTCCCAACGCACACCACGACTTACGTGAAGCATGATTTCAGATGCAAAAAGCAATAAAGAAGAAATTTTATCCGAAATAACTTCGGTTGGATGGAAGTGACCTGAATCCAGGGTAATCATTTTGTTGTTGGAAATTCCGTATCCCATATAAAATTCATGCGAACCGACCACATAGCTTTCGCTACCAATCCCAAACAATTTACACTCAATGCTGTCGAGCATATAATCGTCGTTGGTTTTATATTCAAAGATTTTATCCAAGGAATCTTTCAGATTCTTACGGTAAAGCAAACGGTCTACTGTCAAATCTTTCGAACCATCCGGAATCCAGATATTGTGGATACATTTGGTGCCCAACTGACGACCCATTTCTTCAGCAATTTTACGACTGCGGATAACATGGTCGATCCAGAACTGACGAATGGCAGGATCGCGATGTGAAAGGGTAAAACCGTCGGCCGATTTTTCGTGCGAGAAACAGGTGCAATTGAAATCCAGTCCGTATCCTTTTTCTTTTGCCCAGTTAATCCAGCTTTGGAAATGTTTTGGTTCAATCTGATTGCGATCAACTGATTCGCCTCCAAAATCGCCATAAAAGGCATGAATATTTACACGATGATTGCCCGGAAGCAAGGACATAGCTTTGTCAATATCGGCACGAAGTTCGGCAATAGTGCGGGCTTTACCGGGGTAATTTCCGGTAGCCTGAATACCGCCTGTAAGTTCTCCATCGCCGTTTTCAAACCCAGCGACATCATCGGCCTGCCAGCAGTGCAGCGAAATAGATAATTTGTCTAATTCTATTATTGCGTTTTCTACATCAAGACCTAAATCGGCATAACGTGCCTTGGCATAATCAAACGCCTGATTAATTTGTTGTTCGTTCATAATAATTAAATTGAAAGATGATTTTAGGATGCAAAGATATTTATTCAAAATTCATGTGTCAGATAATATCTGATATTAAAGCTGTAATATTTGATATTAACGTGAGTTCGACCGAAGAAGTCTCCTAAATCGCTGATAATAAGGGGAGAATTCTTTTCCAATTACTTCTACAAAGGATTTATAAGATAAAGCGTCAGCGAATTATCTAACTAAATAGCCCTTAGTAGCCAATAATATTAAGAAAATCATTTCCCTTATTTAAGTAGCGTCAAAAATAGATAAGAATGTTCATTAAAAAAAATAGTTCGCTGGAATGCAGCGAACTATTAAGAGATTTAAAGCAATCTATATGAGGTGTTTACAGTAAGAATAAGTTATTATCAATAAATTAACTATACACATTCATACCAGCCTTAAAATACTAATTTTTAGCAAGAAACCAGAAAATACGATTAAGCAAGATTTGATTTAAACGGATCGTCATTAAAATACTCAGGAGCATTTAGTTTTGTTTCACCCGGAGCTGGTGGTGGTGTAGATTCCAGTTGCAAAGCAATTTCATTATCCAGTTCAATGCGCTCAATTTCAGGAGCTGAATACTGTTGTTTTTTTGTGTTCATATTATCAGATTTTAAACGGTTTTAGTATTAAGTGGAGATTTTAATATTCAGGCCTTATTAGCGTTTAGGACCAATAAGACCTGAATTTGCAAACAGAAACAAACACTTTCCCTAATTAAAAATATTCAATCAATCAATAATTACTTTTCTGCTGATCGTTTTTCCGGCATTACTAACCATTACCATATATACACCGGGCAGAAGCGAAGTTCTTAACGCAGCATTAGTCTGTGTCAGGTTTCTCGACATGATTTTCTGACCAATAGCATTATAAATTGCTATCGAACTGTTTTCGCTTAAGTTTCCGTTCACAATTATCTGTCCATTGGCATTAGTCGAAATCCAGAAACTACTATTATCTGTTGGATTAATTCCGGTAGCTATTGAAGGCGCATGGAATAGCAGCACAAAACGGCTGGTATTATTGCTTGTTGCATTCGAGCTAAACACATAACTGCTGCCATCGCTCAGATCAGTAATTATCGGATTATTTATATCCTGATAGTCTTTCAGAATTACCTGCGTTCCGGCTGTAAAGTTTGCCAGTTGTGAGGCTTTGATACTAAAGTTTGTACCTGACTTACCGGTAGTAAATCCAAGCGGGATTTCGGTATCATAAGGAATAGCATTCATTCCGTTGATAGCCAGGTTTTCATTTCCAACTTTAGTATAGATCTCAGGAATAATCACGTTATTATTACTCATTTTAGGTGAATCGTAAGTATCAAATACATCTGCAGCATTGGCATCGAAATATACTACTGTTTCGTCCGTGTTTATACTGTTAGAGACTTCTAATCGCAAAACTTTCTGAGTATTTATTGCCGGTGCTTTCAACTGATTGTTCACAACACTTTGATCCTGATGTGAACGTGCTGTATTTGGAAATGTTACTGATCCCGTACCAGTAGACGGTACCTGCACCCAAAAGGCTTGCATGGGTGGAATATATTTTGTGCCGTTATTAGTGCCTTGACCACCGTTACTGTTGTATGTTTGAAACAAATAGGCTCCTGTACTTTTACTACGATACCAAATACTTGTGCCTACATTGCTTAAACTGGCATTGTCCCAACTAACATAGGAAGGATATGGATTGCCAATCAAATTAAATCCTTTAAAACTTGCTTCCTGGCGAGTAAGCCCTGTAATAGATTTTGCAGTAACAGCACCCGTATTTAGTGTACCACCCGTAAAAGTAACCACCCCGGTATTGGCGACATTGGCAATATAACCTTGCATAGGATTAAGCGCAGTAGAAGTATTTGTTATGGATGACCAGGTATTTGGACTTGCCTCCACATAATAATATAAGGGATTTAAAGTACTTGCTGAAACTACATTACTGGTTGCAGGCGAAACCGGACTGGATATATACCAGTTTCGACCTCCGGTTAGATATTGTTGAACACTGGTGGTTCCGGTTACGTTAAGCGTACCGCCATTATCAAAAAAAGTAGCTGTTCCGTTGGTTGCATCGCTTTTCAATAGTAGATTACCTGCAACAGTCAATGCGCCTGAAGAAATGGTTGTTTGCTTGCCTGCATTGATAGTTAAATCGAGACAGGAAAATCCGGCACCTGAAAAATTGCCATTTATTACTGCATTAATTGAAGTGGGTGAAACATCCCATGTACTACCATTCCAGGTGGCTAATGGCTCCAATGCTCCCATTTTGGGTGATGTGGAACGTGTATTAGCATTATTCCTATTGAAGTAAAGGCAGGCGAAAATTTACACGCTAAAAGCTTACGGGTTTACAGGGAGAGAAATAATCCGGTTATTTCAATACGTACTTCTTTAAGAAACCTACAATACGCTGAAGGTATGATAAATATACCCCTTTTTGTTTTTTTTGAAATGATTAGCCTTCTCTCAAAAACGCTAAAAAACTTCTTTGGCAACGGAATACAAGAATAATGATCCGCTTATGGCAAATCTGGTTTTAAGTTATAGATCTGATACAGGAAAGAATATTTGCACTCCGTAATGAGTCTGATATTCTTTCTTTAATAGAGATCAATAACCCATTTTTAACTTACAAATTTTTTTCCTATTTTTGTCGGAATTTTTAGTTAACCAAACTAGTATTCCGATGAAAATATCCAGCTACATATCTGTTTTTCTCTTCCTTAGCTTGTTCTTGCTTGTTGTACAAACCCTCCCAATGAACTCCAAAAAGCAGAATCGCTGATTGAAAACAAACCCGATTCAGCGCTACAGATTCTAAAACATTATACTCATTCAAAAGAAATATAAGCAGATGAAGATAAAACCCTGCATACTCAACAAATAGAACCATTAAAGTTAATTGTAATAAAACAAGAATATTAGTTACTTTTGCACTTTCAACTTCTTCTATTATTTGACAATATAAGTTTAGAAATTATAAATTCTGCATGGCACTTTCTGAAAAAGAAGAATTGGAATTACTAAGGAATGCTTCAAAACAATCTTTTGAGGCTCTCTATCATCGATATAGTGGCAAGCTGTATAATTTCGTTATGAAGATATCCAAGGGAGATACTTACATTGCTGAAGAATTAGTTCAACGTACTTTTATAAAGGTTTGGGAAACCAGAGAGTATATTGATTCCGATAAATCATTTATTTCCTACTTGTGTACTATTGCCAAAAATATGCTTCTAAATGAGTATGAGCATCAAACTGTTCAATTTATTTATCAGGAATATGTGAAAGTAAATACAGCTGATGTTGATAGCTCAACCGAAAAGGAAGTTGATAAAAATTTATTGGAAGAATATATTGATAAACTAGCAGACAAATTACCTCCCAAACGAAGAGAAATTTTTATTTTAAGTCGAAAGGAAGGCCTTTCCAATAAGAAAATTGCTGAACGACTTCATATAACCGAAAGTACTATTGAAACTCAACTTTCGAAGGCATTGGCATTTATGAAAAGCCAAATGCAGAAACATTACGAATTGATATTGATAATTTTATTTACACTATCTTTAAAGTAATGTTAATAGTTTTTGTTGAGTAGTGAAAAAGAAACGAATAGCTGTATACATTAATATAGAACAAAGATTATATGCAAAAGGAAGAATGTATTGATATATTTGAACGTTATATTCAGAATCGGGCAAGTGAGGATGAAATAAAACGTTTAAGTAGTTGGATTAGAAATAATAAAGAAATTTCACTTTGGCTTGAACAGCAAATTTTGGCTTCGTCGTCTACTATAGATAATGAAGTAAAAATGCGTATGTTGAGAAATATTGAAAGTGAAATAAATTTAGAAACCGAAAGTAAATACATTCATTCTGCTCAAAGTAATATACGATTACAGTTTAAAAAGTGGTTGCGTGTGGCAGCCATGTTTATTCTACCTGTGCTTACTGCTGCGGGAATGTATTTTTTTATGTCCAAAGCAGAATCATCTAAAGCACCGTTAGTTATTGCAGTAGAGCGAGGACAGAAGGCAAATATAACGCTACCCGATGGAAGTAAAGTGTGGTTGAATTCTCAATCTAAACTAACCTATTCCGATAATTTTAATGTAGAGAAAAGAGAGTTACAGCTTAATGGTGAGGCTTATTTTGAAGTTGCTCATAATCCGAAAAAACCCTTTATAGTTCATAGTAATGATATTGCAGTAGAAGCATTAGGTACTGCATTTGGCATTAAGGCATATAACGAGGATAACCTGATTTCCTCCATACTTATGCGTGGTAAAGTCAGGGTTACGACACCTGATGGTGAAGCTATCTTAATGCCAAATGATAGAATAATGTATGATAAGACTACACATCAAAAAACAACGGGTACTGTAACGAATGCAACTGACTTTACGGGCTGGATACATAATGAATTGCGTTTTGAGAATGAGTCACTTGGTGAAATTGCCAAAACCATTCAACGTATTTATAATGTTGAGATAATATTTGCCTCGGAAAAACTCAGGAATCAACGTTACACAGGAACTGTAAATAATAACAGTTTAGAAAGTGTACTTAATATTATAACATTAACTTCTCCCATCTCTTTTGAAATAGACAAGCAACAAGTTAAACTATATGAGAACAAAAAAATAATGAATCAATATAACCCTTAAAATCTGAAGGCTATTGGTCGAAATACAAACAGCAAGTTGATAGTTGATTCGGCTTGCTGTTTCTTGTTAAAATCGCTTGTTAAATATAGATTCTGAATAGTGGAAATTTATTTCAGAACTGTAAACTATATAACGACCTGAAAATTTTATTAATTCAACTATATAATAATGAAAAGAAAAATCATCACAAATCCACTCAAAAAGACTTTGTTTAAAGGATGTATCCTCTTATTCCTTGCACTATTTTCTACAAGTCTGACTGCACAAATCACCATCGATGTATCCAACAAATCATTAAAAGAGGTTCTAAAGTTAATAGAAACTAAAAGTGAATATCGCTTTTTCTATAACGAAGGTTTAAAGGGACTTGATATTGTTGTTTCTTTAAAGCTGACAAATGCAAGCATTGAGAAAACAATGTCTATACTTTTAGAGAACACTGAAATCAGCTTCAAACTTGACAAAAATAATTTGGTATTACTTGTTGCTAAAATCAAACTAAATCAGAGTGAGTCAAAAAAAATTACCGGCTTGGTAACCGATGAAAAAGGCGACCCAATCATTGGAGCATCAGTAATGCTGAAAGGTGAAAAAACAGGAACAATTACCAATGTAAATGGTAACTTTTCGATAGAAACAAGTTCTCAATCTACCTTAGTGGTTTCATATATTGGTTACCAGTTTAAAGAAGTAAAAGTCAATAATCAGACTTCGTTATCCATCAGACTAACTGAAAACAATAGAGCATTAGACGAAGTGGTGGTAATTGGTTATGGAACCATGAAGAAAAGCGATATAAACGCTGCTATTGTTTCAATTAAACCTGAAGATTTGCAGATGAATTCGGCCTCTTCACTTACGCAAACGCTTTCAGGCAAGGCAGCAGGTGTAACAGTTCTTGGTGGAAGTGCACAACCTGGAGGTGGAGCCGAAATTCTTATCCGTGGTGCAGCCTCAGTAGGTGCTGGAAATGAGCCTTTATACGTTTTGGATGGCTTTCCGCTTTCAAATGTTGGTGTAGAACCCGGAAGTGGCAACAGATATTCCCAAGGTAATCGCAATATCCTCAATTCAATTAATCCGAATGATATTGCATCAATTGAAATTTTAAAAGATGCTTCGGCTACAGCTATTTATGGATCACGTGGTTGTAATGGGGTTATTCTCATTACTACTAAACGAGGAAATAAGGGTTTCAAAGTGGAATATAGTGGAAATTACTCGGTTCAAACTGTCGCTAAACGACCTCAGATGCTTACGGCATCCGAACAAATGACTGAGGCAAATAACTATTTGTATGATCAATCATTAATACGTTATACCGCATTTCCTTATGGTACTAGAGATGTTAGTACTTTACCTGCATTTACACCAAAATATTCTCAGACTGATATTGATGCGGCAGGAATAGGTACAGATTGGTATGGTTTAGTTACTCAAATGGGGAGAGTTAACCAACAAAATATTTCAATAAGTAAGGGGTCGGAAGATACAAAAATAATGTTTTCTCTAAATTATTTCGATCAAGAAGGAGTCGTAAAAACTTCTGGATTGCAACGTTATTCCGGTCGCTTAAATATTGACCAAAAACTTACTTCTTGGTTAGATTACGGAATCTCATTAACCGGTTCTGTAGTTGAGAATCAAAATGCAGCTTTGGGTGGGGGTGAACAAGAAAACTCAGGAATCCTACAATCAGCTTTGCAGTATTCACCAAGAATCATTGCTCAGCGTGAAGAGAATGGAGAATACACCTTAAATCCTAATCAAGCATTGATCCCAAATCCACTTTCTTTTCTCGATATTTCAGACAATACTACCCAAAAACGATGGTTGACAAATTTGTTTATGAATGTCCACTTCAATAAATATCTGACATTGAAAGCTTCGGCAGGTATGGATGATCAACGCGCAACTCGAAAAACATATTTACCAAAAACATTCATGTACGGAAAAGGTCAAAATGGAGTGGGGTCGATTAATAATTCTTTCAAAACTGATTATTTAACGGAAACAACTTTGTCATACAATAGAGAATTTAATAAGATTCATCATTTAAATGGGCTTTTAGGGTATTCGTACCAACAGTTTAATTCGGATGGTGCAAGCGCAAATAATTACAGTTTTTTTTCTGATGCTTTCTTATATAACAATTTGTCAGCAGGTGAAGGTATTCCTACTGTCGGTTCGTATCGTTCAACATCCATTATGGCATCCTATTTTGGTAGATTGCAATACTCTTTAAAAGACAGGTACTTATTTACTTTTACAGCACGTGTGGATGGAAGTGATAAATTTGGAGCGAATAATAAATACGGATTCTTTCCTTCAGGAGCATTTGCTTGGAGAGTGACTCAGGAACCATTTATGCAATCACAAAAAGTAGTTTCTGACTTGAAATTAAGATTGAGTCTAGGTCAAACCGGAAATAGTAATATTGGAACAAATGCTTACGAATATTATGCTGCAAATGGTCACAATTATTATCTTGGTGGAATTAGGAATACTGGTGTCGGACTTACACAATTACCAAATCCAGACCTTAAATGGGAAACAACTACAGAATTAAATCTTGGTTTAGATTATGGATTCTTTAATAATAGAATTAGCGGTAGTGTTGAACTTTTTTACAAACAAATTAGTGATCTGCTAACTTCCAGAGCATTGATGTCAAATTCAATAATAAGTAGTGTTCCTGATAATGTTGGTAAAACCCAAAGTAAAGGACTTGAAATTTCATTAGCAACTCGTAATATTACCGGTCCTTTTGTATGGAATACCGAATTCACCTTTACAAGTTACAGTGATCATTGGTTAGAAAGAGACCCTAAAGTTATTCTTCAACCCTATCAACTCCCTCAGGGGCCGCTCCGAGCTGTTTATGGTTTTATTGCGGATGGAATTATGCAACCTGGAGAAACTGTAGCTACTATGCCCCTTCTTATACCTGGCCAAATGAAAGTGAAAGATATAAGTGGTCTTAACGGTGTACCAGATGGGAAAATAGATGTTTATGATATAAAATTACTTGGAGTAGGATCACCAAAATTTACAATGGGATTAAACAATAGTTTTTCGTATAAAAATTTTGACCTTAGTTTCTTTTTGTATAGCTCAATAGGAGTTATGAAGAGTTCAGGTATGAACTTTAAATACGGCACATTGGTGGATATTAACAGCATATCAACAGAGAATAACTTTTTGAGTACCATTAAAGATCGATGGTCGAGTACGAATTTAACCTCGACCATGCCAAATGGAGTAAGAAACCCGTATTTAGTGGCTGGACATTACGCTTTTGAAGAAGTCTCCTATTTACGAATTAAAAACATAACACTTGGATATGACCTAAAGAAATTGATAAATATAAGTTATGTAAATAAATGTCGGCTCTATGTGGATGCACAGAATTTATTTACTCTAACAAACTTCTCCGGTCTCGACCCTGAAGTGGAAGATAGTGCTGCTCCTTATCCGTTGCAAAGGACTATATCAATAGGTTTGAATTTAACGTTTTAATTAATTATCGAAAGCTTTATGAAAATCATGAAATATAAAATATTAGTTTTTCTCTTCTTGATAGGGATAACATTTAATGCGTGTGAAGGTGATTTAGAACCGACAATTTACGATAAAATTGCACCCAGCAACTTCTACAAGACAAGTAATGACCTCAAAGTTGCCGTATCTGCTATTTATTGGGAACTTAAAAATAACGGATGGGGTCCGTATATGGTATCTGATAATAGTCGCTTTGTGATGAACGAAGTGGGTACAGATGAATTCACCATGAGATGGGATCCTGCGGGTTTCAAAAGTTTTAATTGGATTATTGGCGATAATTATGTTTATGGTTTTTACAATAAGATTATGCCGGCTGTTACAAAGGCAACTTATGTAATTGAAAGGATAAAAGAATGTCCTGTTGATGAGCAGATTAAAGCAAAATATGTTGCTGAATTAAGATGTTTACGTGCATATTACATTGCCGATTTGTATATGCTTTATGGTCCATTGCCCGTAATTATTACCAAAGATGAAGCTTTTTATCCTTCGTCAGAGAATAGACCAAGTCGTCCTACCAAAGAAACAATATTCAACTTTGTAGAATCAGAACTTTCAGAATGTGCTGCTGATCTTCCAATAGCTCAAACCGAATGGGGTCGTTGTACCCGTGGTGCCGCATTGGCAAAATTATTGAAGGTTTACTTGAACGAACAACAATGGAACAAAGCAGTTGATATTACAACTGAAATTATGACTTTAGGCTATGCATTACAGACAACTTACTCCGATATTTTTACAGTAGCCAATGAACAAAACAAAGAAATAATTTTTGCAATTCCTTGCGTACCCTTAAGTGCTTATGGTTTGCTTTGGTTTTCCAACGCATTGCCACCGGATTACAAATCACCTATTGGCATAAATTACACAGCTTGGAATGGATGGAGAATTCCTTGGACATTTTATGATAGTTTTGAACCGGGCGATAAACGCAAATTACTTATAAAAGCTACTTATACAAACAAAAGCAATGTAACCGTAGACTTAAGAGCTAATGGTGATATAGGAGCATTAGCCCTTAAATATGGTGAGGATGCTAGTAACCCAGGCCAATGGGCCGGAAATGATTATATCCAGTTTAGGTATGCAGATATATTGCTTTGTAGAGCAGAAGCGCTGAATGAAGTTAGTGCGGCACCTACTCAGGAAATGATCGATTTGATAAATCAGGTTCGTAGTAGAGCTTTTGATAATTATGATACATCAGCTCGTAAATTAACTTTAGCAAGATACCCAACAAAAGAGTTGCTTCGTCTGCGAATATTAAAGGAACGTAGTTGGGAATTATGGTGCGAAGGAGTAAGACGCGAAGATTTAATGCGACAAGGGAAATACATTGAAGTAGCCTTAGCAGCTGGTGCAACTTCGGCGAGTGATAAGAATCTACTTTTTCCTATTCCAACAGCAGCATTGATAGAAAATCCAAATTTAGTAAATAATCCGCTTTATTAGAAAATTATATAAATATGTAGGATTAAATTCTACATATTTATACTGTGTATTTTCAGTAAATTATGTTGCTCTTAAAACGACTTATCAAATGAAATTTGAAAATGTAAACTTTTAAATGCTTATTAAATTTTATGAATAAACTTATTCTTCCAATTTTCGCATTATTCTTTAGTACAACGATGTTTGCTCAGACGGCAGGAACATTAACTTTTAAAGTAACGACACTTGCCGGTGGTACCATTTCAGGTGCACATATCCAAGTTATTTGGATTAAAAACAGTGCAGGATCATTTGTGAAAACACTTTTGGCGTATTCTAATTCTAAGGGCAATATTGACCATTTAACTAAATGGGCTCCAGGTGGTACTACACCTAGTATAGTTGATGCTTTAACGGGTGCAACAACAAGCACTTATGGAACTCTAACCGAAACATGGAATGCTACTAATGTATCTAAAACCGTGGTTGCAGATGGAAATTATACAGTCTGGGTTGAATTATCAGATGATCCATCTGAAGTTTCATCAAGTTGGACTTTTGCAAAAGGAGCAACTGCAATTAATTCAACAGGAACAGCTACTGCTAATTTTACAAATGTTTCTATTGTATGGGCTCCTGTAAACACATCACTTAACGATGTAGAGTTAGAAAAACTTTACTCTGTCTATCCCAATCCAGCCATTTCCTCCATATTTATTTCAGGAGTTGATATTAATGAGGTAGAGATATGCTCAATAACGGGGAAAAGTCTTTTGTATAGTAAAGAGCAGAAAATTGATATAAGTTTATTGCCTAGTGGTATTTATCTTGCCGTAATAAGAACAAAAACAGGAACCATAATAAAGAAAATCCAAAAGAGATAGTAATCATACTTTTTCTATAATCCTGTAATTTGTTTACAGTTTTTATAATTAATTTTCTGAATCAAATTACACATTAATAAATTTATGAAAAAGATTTTTTTTATTGTATTAGTTTTCTCAAGTCTTTTTGCTTACTCGGCTGTCGATCCGAGTTATAATATTGACATTGCAAATTTCAAAATGCGTGACCCTTTTGTGTTTGTTGATACAATTGGAAAAAGTTATTTTATTCATGCAAATTCTGGAGATAATCTAACATTTACTGTATATCAGAGTAAAGATTTGATAAAATGGAAAAATCTGGGAAAATCATTTACTGCTGCATCTGATTTTTGGGGCAAACTCGACTTCTGGGCACCAGACATGTTTCTGTATAATGGAAAATATTATTTGATAGCAACATTCAGTTCAAGTACTATTACCCGTGGATGCGGAATATTGGTGGCAAACTCCCCTCAGGGTCCTTATGCGCCATTAGTCAATAATCCGATAACCCCAAGTGATTTGAGTTGTTGTGATGGTACGCTATATATTGATAATGGGCAACCTTATTTACTCTTTACTGGTTCGCCGGGTCAATTCGGCCTTGGTCTGATATATACCCAGAAATTGAGTCTTGATTTGAAAACTACTGTTGGTGATCCAATTCTTTTAACTCGTGCTTCTAATTCTCCGTGGGCGCGTACTATTACAGTAAATGGTGTTACAGGATATGCAGCTGATGCCCCTTTTATTTATAGAAATTCAAATAATGAACTTATCATGTTATGGTCGAGCTTTTCAGGAGGAAAATACCGTATTGGGGTTGTCCGCTCAACTTCCGGATTGATGACCGGACCGTGGATTCATGATGCTGCCCCAATAAACGATGATGATGGCGGTCATGCAATGATATTTAAGAGTTTAGAAGGCAAAATTAAAATATCATATCATTCGCCGAATGCATATCCAAATTATGTAATCATTTCTGACCTAAATACTTTAATAGCAGATTTAAACATTCCTGAAGATGTAAGTTTAATACCACATGTATTTCCTAACCCTGTAAGCAATTTATTGACAATTGAATCAGATGCTAGTTGTATGACCACATATATAGATGTTTGCGATATGTCGGGAGTGGTTTTAAAGCATTATCTGAACTCAAGATTAGTTAACCGTTTTGATATAAGCACTTCTGATTTACAGAACGCTACATATATCATTAGAATAGGTACTGATACCGGAGTGGTTTATAGTAGGAAAATAATTTTGAAAAAATAGATTCTACATAACAGACAGTGCAGCTTTCGTTTTTTTAGATTTACTATTATCAATTGATTGTGTATTTTCAATGCATTCACAAAAAATATGATTAACATTAATTTATGAAGAAGATTTTTTTTATAGTACTTATTTTCTCAGGGTTTTTCATGGTTTCGTGCGATCCTAAAAAAGATAATCCTCCGGTTGTAGTTCCGAAGGATACAATTCCTAATCCTCCGGTTGTTGACCCAAGTTATAATATTAATATTCAGGACATGAAAATGCGTGATCCTTTTGTATTTGTGGATACAATTAGCAAAAGCTATTTTATTCATGTTAATACGGGGGACAATCAAACTTTCACTGCATATCAAAGTAAAGATTTAAAGAAATGGAAAAAACTCGGTAAATCATTTATTGCTCCTACGGATTTCTGGGGAAAACTTGACTTTTGGGCACCCGATAATTTTGAGTATAAAGGGATGTATTATATGATTGCTACTTTTAGCTCAAGTACTATTACCAGGGGTTGCGGGATTTTGGTTTCCTATCTTCCCGAAGGTCCTTATGCACCCTTAGTGAATAATCCGATTACCCCAAGTGGATGGAGTTGTTGCGATGGAACATTATATATTGATAATGGAGAACCCTATTTGCTTTTTGGTAGTACACAGTATCAGTTTGGTCTTGGTTATGTATATATCCAAAAATTGAGTAATGATTTGAAAACTACCGTTGGCGATCCAATTTTAATTACAAAAGCCGCTGATGCTCCTTGGGTAACGAAAATAACTTCCAATGGTATTTCAGGATATGTGGGTGATGCGCCTTTTATATATAAAACGGCTGAAAATGAGCTTATTATGGTGTGGTCTAGTTTCGCCAAAAATGCCGGATACAGTATAGGTGTTGCTCGTTCACCTTCTGGTTCAATTTTAGGTCCATGGGTTCATGACCCAACTCCGTTGAATGTAGATGGTGGTGGACATGCCATGATATTTAAGAGTCTGGATGGCAAAACTAAAATATCTTATCATTCGCCAAATGCATATCCAAATTATTTAAAGATCTATGGTTTGGATATTTTTAAAGGTGCTATAACAATTGTAAATTAGTCTGTATCAATACCCTATTTATGAAGATTTATTTTTTAATCACACTCATATTCTCAAGTATGTTCGTGTATTCGAATAGTCCGAAAATTGATGTCCCTGTGATGGATGGTAAATGTACAAGCATTGTTACAGCTTGTGATTCAAGCTTCAATATTGATATCAAAGATTTCAAAATGCGTGACCCTTTTGTATTTGTCGATACCATTGGTAAAAGTTATTTTATTCAATCCAGTTCCAATGACAATAAATCATTTACGGTTTTTGAGAGCAATGATTTGAAAAAATGGAAGAACTTGGGCAAATCATTTGAAGCGTCTTCCGATTTTTGGGGGAAACAAGATTTCTGGGCACCAGATATGTTTTTGTATAACGGGAAATATTATATCGTATCCACCTTTAGTTCAAGTACAGTAACCCGGGGTTGCGGAATTTTGGTATCAGATTATCCACAAGGCCCTTATGTGCCTTTAGTAAACAACCCTATCACTCCAAGTGGTTGGCGTTGTTGCGACGGAACGCTTCTTATTGATAACGGAGAACCCTATTTGCTATATGCTAGTTCACATAAACAGTTCGGACTTGGCTACATTTATATTCAGAAGTTGAGTACTGATTTGAAAACTATGGCTGGTGAACCTATTCTGATAACTAAAGCTGCTGATGCATCGTGGGTGAAAAATATAACCGTGAAAGGTGTTGTTGGATTGGTGGGTGATTCTCCATTTATTTATAGAACTGCTGAAAATGAGCTAATTATGTTGTGGTCTAGTTTTTCATTAAGTAACGGAAAATACTGTATTGGTGTTGCCCGCTCTGCTTCCGGATTAGTTATTGGTCCATGGGTACATGATGCAGCTCCTTTAAACGATGATGATGGTGGTCATGCAATGATATTCAAGAGTTTTGAGGGGAAAACTAAAATTTCATATCATGCAACGAATAGCCACCCTAGTTATGTTACAATTTCTGATTTTGAGGTGAATAAGGGTATTATTAAAATAACAAAATAATTGATACAAGGATTAAAATTATATCGTTAATAAACTACGCATTAAATTGTGAAAAATATATTTATGAAGATAAACTTTTTTATACTCCTTTTATTATCAGCAAATTGCATGTATGCATGTAGCTCTGTAATAGAAACTCCTGTTGTAAATAGCAAGGATACAACTTCTATTATACCAGTCGACCCAAGCTATAATATAGATATCAAGGACTTTAAGTTACGCGACCCTTTTGTGTTTGTTGATACGCTCGGTAAATGTTATTACGTGCATGCCAATTCAAATGATAATCAATCACTTACCGTTTATAAAAGTAAGGATTTAAAAAAATGGAAAAACCTTGGGAAATCTTTTATTGCTTCGTCTGAATTTTGGGGCAAACAGGATTTTTGGGCACCGGACATGTTTGAATTTAACGGCAAGTATTATATTGCTGCCACGTTTAGTGCTACAGGCATAAAAAGGGGATGCTCGATTCTGGCTTCATACACACCCGAAGGACCATACACACCATTAATAAACGAAACGGTTACACCAAAAGGCTGGGTTTGTTTGGACGCAACAATATTCATAGATAAAGGTCAACCGTATTTGCTTTACAGTCGTGAATGGTTGGAAGTGATTGATGGAGAAATATATATTCAGAAGTTGAGCCAGGATTTTAAAACTACAGTTGGAGAACCAATGCTGCTTTTTCGTGCCTCATCTGCTCCGTGGGTTGGTGATATTTCGGCAAAAGGCGTTACCGGAAAAGTTACCGATTCACCTTTTTTGTATCGGGTTTCTGACACTGAATTATTGATGTTTTGGTCAAGTTTTACCAAAAGTACAGGAAAGTATTGTATTGGAGTTGCACACTCTAGTTCAGGTTCTATAACTGGTCCATGGGTGCAAGAAACAGCTCCATTGAATACAGATGATGGTGGTCATGCAATGGTTTTTAAAACACTGGAGGGGCAACTCAAAATCTCTTATCATTCGCCCAACTCTGCTCCGAACTATGTAACTATTTGTGATTTAGATATATTTAATGGAAAAATCAATATTGTAAAATAAAAAATCATGCGCATCGTAAAAAATATAGTTCAATTACTCTTCATTTTCACTTCACTTATTTCGGTGCAGGGAGCAAATCAGTTAGTCAATATCGATTGCTCCGACATTAGTCTTATTTTGAGAAAAGAAGACAATGCTAAAGTTTCTATTGTGTATTTTGGTAGCAAATTGAATGGTGCTGATGCGCTGGTTGGAAAACATTATCAACATCGCCCAGACAATGAAGAAGAATTTAGCCCAGAATTGTTTCCTGCTTACGGTGGACGTTATTATATCGAGCCAATCTTAAAAGTATCACTGCCAGATGGTACTCAAACATGTGAATTTGTGGTTGATTCTATATTACAAGTCAAAAAAAATCAGAATATT
>JBAWXD010000028.1:0-26630 GCA_037144275.1 Paludibacter sp.
GGACATTGTATATCGCTACGGGAAAGCAATTAACGATAGAAGTTTGATGAATTTTGGTGCTTATTTAGTTCAGCATATCGACCCAATGCCTGAAGTGGCAGGCACCCTGGATATGTCGTTACAGAAATACCTGATTTGGAATGAGATGAAAAACTGCAAAGCTGAACTCTCACTTTCGGATCATTTTTGGTTGGAAGGTTTACAAGTTACCGGAGCAAGAACTAAAGAAGGTTCTACAACGGGATTTTTCTTTGGGGCTAAAGGTGGTAATAACGATGAAAGCCATAATCACAATGATGTTGGTTCTTTCATTCTATATTATAATGCCGACCCGATAGTAATTGATGCAGGTGTAGGCACTTACACTTCAAAAACATTCAGTTCTAAGCGATATGAACTATGGAACATGCAATCGGCCTATCATAATTTGCCAATGATTAATGGCTTTCAACAAAAAGATGGAAAGAAGTACAAAGCCACTCAGGTTGATTTCAGCAACACAAAATCAGTATCGATTTTCACTTTAAATATCGCCAATGCTTATCCTGCAGCAGCTAAATGCAAGTCGTGGATACGCAGCTATTCCTTCGACAGAAAATCGGGACTCACTATAATCGACCGATTTGAATTGGATTCAGCTGTCAATTACAACAAAATAAACCTTCTGGTTGCCGACAGCATAAAGGAACTATCGAAAGGGAAACTCTTGCTTTCGGGTAAAAAAGAGAAACTGGTCTTAACTTATGACCCGGCACAATTTAGTTACCAGATTGATGAAGTTCTATTGGATGACAGTCGCTTATCGAATGTTTGGGGAAAAAGTATTTTTCGTTTATCATTCACTGCCACAGTTAAATCATTAAAAGCTGAATACCAGATGAGTATTCAAGAAAAATATTAGATCCAATTTGCTGAGAAACACTGGTCACTAAATTCCTTTTAGACGAAAGTAGTTATAAAAATGGAAAAAAATGGCACTTTATTTAATTAGTATAGCACTATGTTTGCGAGCTAATTAAAAAATCAAATCATGAAAAAAAGTATCTTATTGATTATTTGTGTGTTGGGCTTAAATATGTGGTCTAATGCAACCGTTTATTATGTGAGCTCTGCCGGAAATAATACAACCGGTGATAGTTGGACAAATGCCTTTACAAGTCCAGGTAAAGCATTAGCAACATTGACCGCAGGAACAAGTTCTGGTCAACATGAGGTTTGGGTAGCAAAAGGCACATATTCTTTATCTGCAACCTATACAACATTAACATGGAAGACAGGGATTAATTTTTATGGTGGTTTTACATTCGGACAAACTGCCAGAACTGACCGAAGTACGGATGCTAGTCTTACGATTTTGGATGGTATAAATACATATAGAGTATTAACATCTACTACCTTGCTTTATGCTACAACTTGGGATGGATTTACCATTCAAAATGGTTACCATACGGGTGGTGCAGGTGGTGCCCTTCTTCAACGAAATGCTATCCTTCAGAACTGTATTGTTCAAAATTGTAAAACTACGAATTATGGTGGAGGTGGAATAGCTATCGGTGGAGTATCAACAGAAACAGATTCTATAAAAGTATTGAACTGTATTATAAGAAACAATACAGTAACAGACAATACGTCAAGTCAACGTGGTGGAGGTGGTATCCAGATTAAAGCTGGCTCTTTTTGTGCTGTTGTAAGGGGTTGTACTATAGACGGTAATATCAGCGATGGTTTAGCCGGTGCTGGAAATGTTGGTGGAGCAGGTATTCACATGATGGATGGTAAGGTGGAAAATTGTACTATCAGTAATAATGTCGCCACAAATAAAAATGCAAGTGGTGGAGCTATTTCATATACTGGAAAATGTCAGGGTGGTGGTATATTAGTTTGGCCACAAACAACAACAAATCCAATAACAATAAAAAACTGTACTATTACAGGAAATTCATCTCAAACCTATTCTGGAGGTGGTATTTGTATTGATCCAACCACCTCATCCGTGATTACGGCAGCCCAAGTTAATGTATCAAGAACAATTATAACAAATAATTTTGTGTACAAATATGGTGGTGGCGTAGCAACAGATAGACAGTCAGCAACTGCAACATCTTCTTACGCCTTTGAGAACTGTGTTATTGCTAATAACAGAGCTGAAAACAATAATGGTGGAGGTGTTTTCGTGAATAATACCGCTGGAGCTTCAGGAGCCGTGAGTTTTACTAATTGCAATATTGTAAATAACAGAATGACTACTTTCAGTGCCGGAGGAGCCGGAATTTATTATAATAGCATTCCAGCATTAATTAAAAATTGTGTACTCTGGGGTAATACTGTTTATGGAGCATCACCTTTGAAACACAATGTAAGGACAGCTGACATTACAGGCAATCAAATTCTAAATTGCGCTATTGACTCGCGTTTTTCGGCAGCAGATGTCAATTATTCAGTCAATACTACAACGCTTACAGGCTTAGTGACTGTTGAAACTTCAAATTCAGGGAGTGTGTCAGGTAAATTCTATACTAATTTTGCAAGTCCAACCAATTTTACAGGAAACATAGTTACAGCCAATGTCGATTCAATAGCATTGATAACTAATGCCGATTGGTCAATCTCTTTTAATTCAGCTTGTCTAAACACAGGAGCTACAGTAGCTTCCCCAACAAACGATATAATCGGAACTCCACGTCCGCAAGGAGCTGCTTATGATATTGGTGCATACGAGGTTAAGACTGTTCCGGTTCTTGATGCTACAGTGGCAGCAAGTGCTATTACTTCAAGTTCTGCTTCAAGCGGTGGTAACATCACTGGTAATGGTGGCGCAAGCGTAACTGCCCGTGGAGTCTGCTGGAATTTGACGAGTAATCCCGACATTGCAAGTGCGCATACATCCAATGGAACAGGAACAGGAAGTTTTACAAGTAATTTCACGGGGCTTCAACCAAACAAAACTTATTATGTAAGAGCGTATGCAACCAATAGTGTCGGAACCGGGTATGGTGCGCAGGTTAGTTTTACAACGCTTTTTGGAACTCCAACTCTTACATTTGGAACTCCAACATCGGTTAGCAAAACCTATGGAGATGCTTTGTTCACTAATGCGGCATCAAGCAGCAATTCCTCTGGAGCTATAACTTACAGTAGTGGAAACACAAATGTAGCTACAGTTGATGTATCGACTGGAGCAGTTACTATTGTTGGTGCAGGTTCTTCAGTAATAACAGCTACAATTGCAGCTAATGGTGACTATAATTCAGGTTTAATAACGTATACTGTAAATGTTTCTCCTGCCTCCCAAACCATTACATTTGGAATGCAGGTCAATAAGAATGTAGGTGATGCCGATTTCAGTCCGGCTACAGCCAGTTCAGGGTTGGTCGTTTCGTATAGCAGCACTAACACGGCAGCAGTAAGCATTGATGGTACTACCGGATGGATTCATATTGTTGCCCCGGGAACAACTACGATTACTGCTTCACAAACCGGAAATGGCAATTATAATGCAGCTAGCAGTGTGAATCAGAGTCTAACGGTGAATTCGTCAACTATTACCGTTTCGTCAAACAGCAATATCTCAACATTATCTCCAACTTCGGCTATCGATCTAACTGTTTCGGCTGGCTATGAATTAACCGTTAATGCCGATGCAAATGTGAAATCTATCACTGTTGCCCCGGGAGCAAAATTGACTTTAAATAACACAAGTGTGCTTACTTCCACAAATGGAATTACACTTCAAAATACCGCTTCCGGTACAGCCTCTTTTGTGGATAGTCGTACTGCAGATAATCCTTCGGTCCTAGCCGGTATAGTACAACAAGACATTACTGAAACCAATCGGAACTGGTATGTGGCTGTACCTGTTTCAGGAAAATCTGCTTCCGATATTACACTTTCATCTGCAAAAATTATAAAACGCAACGAAGGATTTTCAAGTTGGGATGATGTAAGTGGTTCTCTAACTGCAGGTGTCGGTTATATAGCTGTGGCTTCAACTAATTCAGGAACCATAAGCTGGTCGTTGAATGGCAACCTGAACAGTGGTAAAGTGGAAGTGCCTGTAACAAATTCAGGAGCAAGTTCAACTGGTTATAATTTGTTGGGCAATCCTTATCCCTCGTACCTTAACTGGGAACAAGTACTAAATTTGAATGCTACCAACGCCTCACTTCTGCAATCCACTATTTGGTATCGAACAGCAACTTTCAATAACGGCATGAGCAAATTTGATTATAGCTTCAATACCTATAATTCCACCGGAAGAATGAGTATACCAGCCAACACAACGGGTTATATTCCACCTATGCAGGCATTTTGGGTTCTTGCTGGCAGCGCCGGAACAGTAACATTTACCAATGCTATGCGTTCGCACGGGGATGGAGCAAGCAATAAACTCAAAGCACCAAGTCTAAATCAGCAACAAATCCTTCGGTTGCAGGTATCTAATGCTGTAAACAGTGATGAAACGTTAGTGTATTTCAACCCGAATGCTTCAAACGCTTATGATAATTTTGATTCACCCAAAATGTCGAACAACATAGCTTCTATTCCTGAAATATTTACCATGGTAGGAACGGAAAAATTGGTTATCAACGGAATGAATAGTGTCATACCTAATCAGGAAATTCCGCTCGGTTTTAGTACCGGACAATCCAATACATTCACTATTAAAGCCACTGAAATAAGTAATTTTAATGATGGTACTCAAATCTTTTTAAAAGACAGTCAGACTAATAATGAATGGAATTTGACGGATGGTTCGGCATATAACTTCAGTTCAGATATTTCAAGTTCTAATACCAGTCGTTTTAGTGTGATTTTCAAAGCAGCGTCAATCACTACCGGTATTATAAATAGAAAAACTGATTCCAATTCAATCCTGATTTATCGAAATGTCAACAATCTGATTAGCATAAATTGTGTAACCGGCATTGTAGGAGAAGCCAGCGTGAGTGTTTATAACGCAGTGGGTCAGAAATTAGCTGAACAAGCATTACAAAGTTCAATAACCGTTTTAAACAGATCATTTACTCCAGGAGTTTACCTTGTAAGTGTTAGGGCTAATGCTAAAAGTTGCACTCAGAAAGTAGTTATCAATTAATACCCTAAAACACACAGATAATGAAAGCACAAAATAAGATGAATCGATTGTATGAATCGCCACTGATTGAGCGGATAGAATTAGATAATGAAATAGCTCTCCAATTGGAATCCACACCACCACCGGCACCGGGTGAAGCAAAACTGAATGTTCCTGAATACTTCAATAATGATCCGTTTAAAACGAATCAAGTCTGAAATGAATTATTCGGTTTACTCTGGTTGATTAGTTTTTTAAAGGAAGGAAAGGATGTTTGATTTAAAGTCAGACATCCTTTTTTGTATTCATTTATCACCAACTCGTAATATACTCTTTCTGATAGATTCTGATTTTTCCGGCTTGTTTCCCATTAGCCAATGAATAAGTAATTGAACCATTTAGCTTGTTCTCGGGATGCAGTACAGTTGAAACCGGAGTTGTCAGACGGGGAATACTAAATTCAAGCACATGAATTCCCTTTCCTGAAAAAGTTTCATTTAAAGCTACATCACTAATCAGTCCGTATTGCTTCCAGTCGAATGTGATGTTTGTGATAGTAACCGGACTGTCGAATTTTGAATTCAGTTCTATTTTACATTTTGCATTGCTAATTGATTCGCCTTCCCGGTTGCCATCACTTATTCTGATTGTACCTATCAAACTCAAGTCGGCTTTGTTTTCAGTAAGGTCGAAGAAAAACGTTCGTTCTGATTTTGAAGCACCAAATGTATAGACCACTTTAATTTTATTGTCAACATCGCCATAGCATTCATCGTAACGGTAGTGCAACTCACAAATCTCAGTACCTAATTTTTTGTCTTCCACAATTGCACAGGGAGCTGATATAATCGGCCTTGCTGAAGTACTAACCCGCTTATTGTTTACATATAAGGCGTACCGAAGATTTCCAAGAATGCTTTCTTCATTTCGAATAATAACCGAAGCCAACAAGGTATTGCATTTGTCAATAGCTATTTGAGCTTTTGTTTTACGCTGGTCGATAAAGGCATCATACAGCGAAGCAAGCGTGGCTTGAGCATCCAGAATTTCTTCGATAGTGCTAAAAGTCTGCAACTTTCCAATTGTTTTTTCCAATTCGTCAGTTAGTTCCTGATCTTTTTGCTTAAACTCATAAACCAGTTGAGACAATTCGGTTGAGCTGAACGGATATTTTACAAAATACTGATAACTAATATCTTTTGTCTGTTTGTCCATTCGTTTTTCCCAGTAACTGTCGCTCACATTCAGCTTCGAAATGCCCATCAGATAATTCTGTTTGCCCGATTTTGACGTGATTAGACTGGAATAACTCTGAAATTGATGCGAAACCTTATCCGTAGTAATTTCAGCATTTTTTAACTCGGATGTTGATACAATATTATCGGCTACCGAGCTGACAATCTGAGCTTTTACATTTAGTATGGCATTGTCCTGAGCCTGTTGAATGGTCATTCCGGCACCTATTCCAACTACAAATCCTTTTTCAAGTTCCATAGTCCAATTTGGTTTTTTGCCATTTTTCTCAATTACAGTAAACTGAGCGAAAAGCAGCAAAGAACAGCAAAGAAACAGCAAAACTATTCCCTGTTTTTTCATGGTATTGCTTATTTTGAAACGGTTATGTTTTTAAAACGGAAGAAATTATCATTAATCAGGAAACGCAGCATTTTTATTTCCTTCACTTTAGGAAATTCACAAATCAACCCGGTGTTTACCTCAGGTATCAATGTAGCTTTCAGGAAGTAATTGTTTTTTTTGCCTCCAACAATAAGATTCTGAATTTTAATTTCTTCCCCTTTTTCGTTAATTAAAAAGGTCTCGTAAATCTTATAGAAATTCTGGTCAAAATCACCTTCGTTTTTGTTGATTAATTCAAAGAAAACAGTTGTTATATCACCAATAAGCCTGCAATTTTTGTAACGAATGAAGATATTATTTCCCAGTTCAACTAATTCCTGACTTTCGGATGGAATTACTTTTTCTCTTGGTTCTACAAGCGGTTCTTCACGTGGAATGGCAACAGGCATATTGGCAGCGATTTCCTGAGCAGCCAGATTGCATTTATCGAAACACTCCCGGCACACGGTTGGCACACCATTCAGTAAGTCCAGTGCTTCGTGGTATTTCCGTTGAGCAGCTAAACCTTTTGCCTTCGAAATTACCAAATCGCAATGGGTATTATAATAACCCAGTATCCCGCCTTTAGCCTTTTCAATCATCAGTTTGTATTTCCCGGCTCGCTCGGTAAGCTGCTGAAAAGCTGATGTATAGGCAGCTTGTTGAGTTTTTCCAACTCCGGCAACTTCTTGAGAAGCTGTTGCATACACATTGCCCGAATAATAATCGGCTACATTAATAATTACTTCCAATCTATAGGCAAACATGGCGGGAGTGGTGGCGGTTACATCGCTTTTAAGGACTGAAACCTGCGGATAAATAACCACAAAATTCATTCCTTCCACGGCGCTCATTCCATTCAGACTGACCATAGTTTTCATTTTATTTAATAATACATTTAAAGAAGCTTCCGGATAGGTCTTTTGTAATTCTGGAGGCAGGGTGGGAGCGATGGCTATGCGTTGGTTGTCGTCGCTTTGCTGGGCGTTATTCTGCGAAATTGCCGTGTTACTGACGATCAATATGCAAATAATTGCTAATATACTTCTTATGAGTCGTTTCATATTTATCTGATTTTGCTGGATTAATCTTATTTCTCGCCAATGATTAACCACGCTTCACCGAGTCCGCGTTGGTATATTTTAGTCACAATATTAAATGGTGCAGCAGCCAGAAATTTATTCAGATTGGTCACAAAGCGTTTCGTATCCATAGCCACTTCACGACCGCTGCTGTTGGTGTACATCATTGGGATGCGTACCTGATCCATTTTGAGCACGTTTTCTGTTGCATCAACCGTTGAGAAACGACCGGAAACCGTATTAGTACTCATCCAGTTTTCAATATGTTGTGCCAGCGATTCTTTTTCGCCATTTACGGTGAATTCAGTTTCCAAATCCACTTCTGAACCATTCCAAGCACGGACCACTACCACCACTTCACGTCCATTTTTAAACATATCGTCGAAATGTTTACTTAACTGACCGTTGAAACCATCCATTTGGCTCAACACAGCTTCTTCAAGCAATAAATCGGCTGTGGCGAACGAAGAAGGCGAACCAACTCCTGCAGCTGCTGCCACTTGTTTGTTGGTATAAGCATCCAGGCCTCTGAGGTTGAATGTGATGATTTGGTTTGGTCCCTGGCGTTTGATGCTGTAATCAATATCCATAATGATATCAGCCTTGGCAGTGCGTTTCAGTACATCAATCGGGCTTTCCTTAATGGCAGCACCCGAACTTTTCGAAGACATCATACTCAATTCAGCTCCTTCACTATCGATGCTTTTCAGGGTTTGTTCCAGATCTTTCAGCGGGAAACTTCGATCAGACATAATAGCCCCCATTTTGGTAATTACCAACCGTATTTGGTCATTTTCCTGAAAGGCTTTTTTGTAATTGGGAATCTTCTGTTCCGCACCATTTATAGTTACTGTTGAAAAATACCCTTTAGAGATACAGAAATTATCGCTCGGAAGAACCATAATTGTAGGCTTTTTGGCTTGACTGTAAGCCAGTAAGCTCAGTAAAATTATTGAAGATATTAAAATTAATTTTTTCATATTGTATCGTTTTAATTATGCATTAGTACTTGTGAATTAATTAAAATCCGGCATCAAGTTTCTTTGCAATACCTTTTTCTTCCAGGTATTTGCGAAGTCCGTCATAGTTGACTGAGGCACAAATAGCAACTTTGTAGCCTTTTTCCATTCGCACACGGTCATCGCCGCTTGGAACGCCGTCGGTAGTCAAATTGATAAAGCTCAGATACATACCTCCACTCTTAAAGAATGCATCGAAAAACTCTGCATTTTTTTCATACCCATCGATGCTGAGAATGGCCGGAGTTGGTGCTGCTCCGTTACCACCCGGTACACCCCGGAAAATCATAACGGCAACTGCATCGCGTTTGGCATTATAAGCTGCAACTTCCGCATTTTTTCCGTAACCCCATACTTTAATGGCTTTAGTACCATCCTGTCCTACACCCAGACAACTAACTTCATAACTATACTGGCTGTGATACATCGCTTTTAAATCACGTCTGGTTTGTGCTGTGGAAATTAAAGCAACCAACGTAATTATTCCGGTGAAAATAATTTTTTTTCTCATATTCTTTGGATTTAATGATTATAACTCGTAACGAATTCCTACTTCAATAGCCAGACCGCTTCTGCCATTAAAATAATAATCATAGGTATGTGCGTAATCAGAAGTGACATCACCCACTTTTTGATACGCATTCCCTACTAAATTATACAAATTCAGCGTTCCAACAGCCTGTAGATTATACAAAATGTTGACCGTGGCATAAGCACCGATATTTAGAAAGGCCGTATTTACGGAAGTATCATCAGTCCAGTTGGGTGATTTTGCAGCTTCTACTCCGTAGGAAACAAAAGGAGCAACAGAAAAATTACGAAGAAAATAAAATCCTTTTGAAATCCCAAACTGCATACGGGTAAACGAATAATCATAACCACCATAATTTCCAGCATCAAAAGCTGCAGAAAAAAAAGCTTTGAGTTGCGTAATTTTAATCATGTTTTTAGAATTACCGGGTACGAAATGAGACAATGTGGCAATATTCTCCTCAGCTTTCAGATAAAAACCACTCATACCACCAATCAAAGAACCATATCCTGCTGATAGTCCTAGTCCGATATCATTTCGTTGTTGCATAGTCATTCCGGGTTCAAGTTTCTTCCCGGCAGTCTGATAGAACCTCGATTGTTCAGTCGTTGCTGTGGTTGCTACTATTGAATTATTCTCTACTTTTGCTACAAATACTACCCCCTTACGTTGTGAAGTGGTTTCGCCTTTCGAATTCTGCATGTTTTCAAGCACAAAGAAGCGTTGATCAACCGCCAGGCCTTCTTTAGTTCCAATTTTTGCACGAATTGGTTGCACCGCATATACTGATGTTTTCACCCTAAATGGCTCATAATTCGTTTCGATTTCATATAAAGCTGATATAAGGGCAGAATTAAGCAGTTTGCTGAACAATGCTTCTCTGCCAAGTTGTACAGTTGGTGCTAATAATTGTCCGGGATTGTATTGTGTGCCATTAGCCTGAGATTTTACTGAAGTCACATAACTAAAACCAAATTTCGAATTATCGAAAAGTGTTTTTTTGTATTCCCTGACAGCATTGTTATCGTCACTATATATCCACATTTTATCGTAAAGACTGTCGACATTTGACGGTTCGATACGGTAAAGATAAGAAAGCACATCACCTTTCCAGCCGTTTTGCGTACGGTCGACAGGTTTAAATACTGTTCCGGCATAGGCTGCTGACTTACGATTGGCAGCATCCTGAGCATCATAATATTCCTGCATCGACACCACATTACGGAGATCGATAACCTGAATATATGAGTTGTTAACCAATGACCGTCCCGTATCTTTTATCTTATTTAAACCGATTTTTGATGCCGATGCTTTCATCATTTCTTCAACAGTGGCGTTGTAAAGTCCACGTTTGCCAATCAGTGTCATGTCGAAATCGCCGTTTGAAGAGCGTGAAAACAAGCTTGCCATAATTTTATTGGCTAACTTTGATCGATCAATGGCCTGAAGAATTTGATTTTGATTCGATTCTGAAGCTAGCCACTTGACATTTTGTGAGTTGTCGTCATACTTTTCGGGAATAGCCAGACTGCCGGTAGCATTTTTGATATCGTGGATATAAGCTCCGTTGTTATCCAAAATAAGTACCGTGAGTGCATTGCGGTCGTAGTGTGAAGGAATCATTCCTTTGTTGGAAGTGGCTACCTGGGCCACTAATGTAAGTGTTCCAATGAAAAGAAGGAACAGGGGAAAAACATTTTTTCTCATACGAATTTGTTTTAAGGTGTTGTTTTATAGTGAATTGAAAGATTATACAATCAGAAAAACAAGACAAACAAAAAGCGAAAATCAGAAAAAAAAGGGAAAAGACTACTTTTAAGTTACAAATTAAAACGCAATAGATTTTGAGAAATATTATTTTATTTTGAAAATCAATATAGTAATGAAAGGTGGAAGTTTAGTTCCACCTTTCTGAGTTTAGCAATATTATATTTTAATATATAGTTAAATTGAATGTGGTAGAATAATTCCCATATTCATTGATAGCTATAACTGTATACGTTTTTGAAGAGCTACTTACTGAAGGTGTTCCGCTGATTGTACCGGTTGAGGTATCAAAGTTCAATCCTGCAGGTAATGCCGGGCTGATAAAATAACCGTATTGAGTAATTTTACGGATTTTATTATTATTCTGATCGGTCAGAAATAAATTCCAATTCGTATCAATACATATGCTTAAAGGATAATAAAAACTTGCAGTCAGGTTAGTTCCATCAGCTGATCCGGCTGTTCCACTACCGGCTAAGGTGGTTACTAATCCTGCCGGCGAAATCAAGCGAATTACTTGATTGTTATTATCAACTATATATACATTTCCTGAAGCATCAACGGTTATTCCAGTTGGATTATTAAAACTAGCTAAAACACCTTTTCCATTAACAACACCGGCAGACCCACTTCCGGCAAGTGTGCTAACTACTCCTGATGACGTAATTCTACGGATTCGTTGATTATAACAGTCAACTACATATATAAATCCGTTTGCATCAACAGTTATTCCCAAAGGGCTGTTAAAACTGGCAAAGGTGCCGGTTCCGTCAGCATAACCGGCAGTTCCACTTCCTGCTAATGTTGAAACAGTTCCTGCTGATGTTACTTTACGGATCCTATTATTCGTTCTATCTGATACAAATACATTCCCTGAGGCATCTATCGTTATACCGTATGGATAATAGAATTTTGCAGTGGTTCCTGTTCCATCCAGAAATCCCGCAGTACCACTTCCCGCAAATGTAGTTACTACTCCGGCTGATGTGATTTTACGGATTTTGTTATTCCCAGCATCAGCTACATAAACGTTGCCCGAAGCATCACTTGTCAATCCTTCAGGATTATTAAAACTTGCAGCTGTTCCAGTTCCATCTGTTGATCCGGCAGTGCCACTACCTGCAAATGTAGAAACTACTCCGGATGATGTTATCTTACGGATTTTGTGATTACTCTTATCTGCGATAAAGATATTTCCACTTAGATCTGTTGCGATTCCATTAGGTGAGTTAAAACTTGCTGAACTTCCAGTTCCATTAGTTGAACCTGAAATTCCGCTACCTGCCAAAGTAGATACAACTGCTGATGAATAAACCAGACCACCAATGTTTGTTGGATAAGTAGGTATAATAGGTGTTCCGTTATAAAAATAATATGAACCGGAATAACTTATCATTGGGGTGCTACTGGTATTTGCAGCCTCATCTCTTACACAGCGAACTGTTAATCCCCAGCTTTTATACGTATAGTATCTGTCCAAACTGCTTTTATTGTAATCTATCTCCCTACCGTAAGCATTCAATGTATTGCTGGCATTTTCAGTACTTGTCCACCAAAAAGTGCTGTACCCAAAAGCGTAGAATAGTCCATCATCTTGTCTCCAACCCGATGGCAGAGCATTAAAACCATATATATTGGTTGCTCCTGTATTTGGATAGGTCCAATGAGTCGTTCCTGTTTCTTTTAATTTTTCACCTGCTAAGCTGTCTACACCTATATAGTAAAACATTTCATCCCATTCGTAATAGGTTGGAACGTGCCAACCTTTTGGAGCAATATTGCGGGAGTCAGTAATTGCATACCAATTGTATAGTTGACCATAGGTTTTTGAATTAGTACTATTATTAAGAACTGAACAATATGCTCCCGTTGTTAATGCTCCCCATTGTGAGGTTCCGGTAACATTAGTTATAGAACTTCCATCCCTGTATTTAGTGCTCCTTAAGTTTTCAGCCATCCAAACCTGATTTCCTATAGTTACCGTGTTGAATACATTCCCGTCATTATCTGTATTTATTCCGGAATTTGAATCTGTTTTATTTGTTTTTGCAAAAGGAGATTCATCTAAACAGGCATTAAATAATAACAAACTTCCCAAAATGAACACTAATATACTGAAATTTACACTGAATTTCACTTTTCTATTTACCTTGTTTATCATAACTTTTTTCATAATTCTTAATTTTATCAAAACATTATACCTAACCCAGCTGATATTTCATAATATTTAAATTCGATATTCGATACTCCAACAGAGAACGTAAATGTTTTACCGCCAAAGATTAACCCCGCTTCACTTTCCATTCCTGTTCCTAATATTGAATTGGTATCTCCTAAGTAAATTTGCTTGTATAAGCTATTATCGGAATATTTATATAAGCTAGCACTGATATAATGATTGTAATATCCAATTCCGGCACCAACATAGAGTGTTACAGGACTTACATGCAACATGGCACCGACTACATATCCAACCCGACTATATTTTTCTACAATAGTTCCGGAAGTAGCATAATAATAATTTGAGGGAATGTTTGCCGTAGTATAATCAATACTTTGTGGAGAGCCGCTCGTTTCATATTTTGCATAAACGCCAAGTGTTTTCATATAAGCAACACGTACCTGATAGGCCATGTTACTCAGAAACTCCGATTGTGTAGATATTAACGGAATTGCAGCACCTACTTCAATATACAAATGGCCTGTTTTCTTTGGTTTTAGTTTCACATTCAGACCATTGTCTTCACAGCGTAAAGTACTAAGCGATTGGTCGAATCCTTTTTTTTCTATTTTAATTTTCATTTCTTTTTCCTTTAGCAATTGGCTCATGGGAGTCGTGCCAATAATGCTGCCATCTACAATCACATTTGCACCCGAAGGAATGGATGTGATTGATTTTGTTTGATTGCATTCGTAAAGCTGAAATAACAAGGTAGTAGCGGATTCTTTGCTAACTTCCACTTGAGATTCCTGGCTTATTTTTCCATCTGTTACTTTGATAATGTGCGTGCTGTATGAAAGTGCTATGTCTTTTGGTGTTTTTCCGGAAGCAATTCCATCCACAAAAATATCAACTCCTGAAGGAATAGATTGAACTGTAAATACTAATCCTAACGAAAGTTTTTCATCCAGTTTTGTTGTTTCATTTTCCCGAATAAACACTTTCTTTAATATACTTGATGAACCTTCTTTTCGTAATTCCACATCATAATTTCCTGTCGACAAGTTTGTGATAATGCTTGGTGACAAACCACGTTCTTTACCATTAATTAGAATAGTTGCTCCAATAGGGTCGGTGTTCACGTCAAGTGAACCAAAAGACTCAGCCGGTTCAAGTGCTATTTTCTGATTGTCGTCTTCGAATAATTCCACTTGTTGTGAAGCTGTTTTAAGTCCATCTTTTTTCACCTCAACCCGATAACTTCCAGAAGGAAGTTTACCCTGCCAACTGCTCATTCCTTTGAATTCTCCATCAATATAAATCGACGCATATGAGTTGTTTGAAATATCCAGATTCCCGTAAGTTGTTGCAAATGTTAATGTGTAATTCGGATTATCAGACTCGCTCACCAGCAGATTTTTATACGCCTTATTTGAACCTTGTTCAAGTTTTATTTTATGATTTCCGTAAGGGACAGAACCGGTATAGGGCGTTGTTCCAACCATTACCCCATCAATGGTCAAACTTGCCCCGCTTGGTTCGGAATTGATAGTTGTACTTCGACCATTTATCAGCGTAGCATTGATAATTGCAGTTTGACCCTCGGTTATTGTTGTTTTTTCAATTGCTGTAGAATACCCCGGCAAGGAGATTTCAGTACTATATTCACCAATAAGCATGTTTCGCAAAGTGGTAGGGGTTTGTCCCATAACTTTCCCGTTAATTTTTATGGTCGCTTCAAAGGGATTACTAATCACTTTTAAGTTTCCTGTACGAGCTTTAGGTTTTAAGGTAATGTTTACCGGAATACCAATTTCAATAGCTTTACTTTCAGTAGCCGTAGTATACTTTTCTAATTTTGCCTCAAAAGAATAAACAGCAGGAGTTAATCGACCTTGCCAGTTTCCGTTGGCTTTAAAAATACCGTTAATATAAATATCAGCCTTTGGGTCTGATTGTAAAGTGACTTCTGAAAAAGCCGGATTCATATTGATAACTACTTGTTTGGTTTCACCCGGAATAACTGTCAGCTTCTGAGAAGTTGTTTCATACAGATCATAACTTACTTTCACGGTATGCTCGCCTGCGGGTACCATTTCGAGTTTACAAGGTGTTATTTTGCCAGTTGGCATACCGTTCATACTCACTTTAGCTCCATTTTCGGGAGTGGAGGATATTTGCAATGTCCCATAGTTTGGTTTCAACTGCAGTTTAATAATTTGTTTTTGATCGCCGGGCTTCAATTCAACAATCCCAGCTTCGTTTATATATAGTTCTTTTTGGAGGCGGTAAGTGTATTTTCCTATTGGAAATTCGTTTTGATAGGGCGTTTTACCTACCGGTTGGTCGTTGATATATACATCGGCACCGGTTGGATCGGTATTAATCAAAAGCCATTGTGTATCCATTTCGTTTTTTTCTATCGTGGTCACCACTTTATCAGTTGTCAAAATGAGTTCATACACCGTTGCCTTCTCCACCGACATAGGAAACATAAAATCTCTCAAGAAACCAAGAACAGGATGTGCAATGGTGATTCGTTTGGTTGAAAATGGTACGTATACCCATATTTCGCCGGTTTTTTGAACAGTTTTCATAATGCCAATCTGTCCGCAATCGAATGTAAATCCGGTTTGGGATGTGACCACTTTGATGATAGCACATAAATCGCCATTTTGATCTTTAATTGATTCATTTAAACGCGCATCAAGGTCTGTTTCGAGCTTTCGGAACGATTTAACGCTAATCTCTGCGAATAAAGATCCACTAAGGCATAAAAGCAAAACGAAGGATAATAATTTCTTAATCATAAGATTAATTTTATATAGTTTATTTATTATTTAGCTTGCAATATATTTTCATTTTTAAGTTAGAAGCCAAGACGATACATTAGTTCAAGTTGAAGAGTATTTCCAAAACCATAAATACACTTTAAATCTATATTACTTCTAAAATTCCCATACCCAATACCAAAAACAGCTGAGTTTGAATCAAAAGTATTAGTAGTTGTATAATCAGTTATTAAGTTACCATATTCATCATAATAGTAAGAATAATTATCTGAAATTACATTAGCCGCGGTTAAAGGATTATAACTATAACCTACTTCACCAAACAAACTTGCTTTTTTCTTAAAATTACCAATGCAAATCATGTTTGTAAGTCCTGTATATAAGTCAAATTCTGTCTTTGTAAAAAACCAATTTGTAAACTTAATATTAATCCCAACTCCTATATCAAAATAACTTGGCAAATTTACTGCAACCTGTGCACCAAGTGAACCAAAATCTTTAAATTGAGCCTTCTTTTTTGTTGTCAAATCTGAACTGACAGGATTTGATTGGACAGGTGTTAATTTGACTTCTGTTAAAGTTGTGTTGGTTTCCGTTTTTAAAGGTTGTTCCATAATCAATGTAAAATCGGTTTCAGCTCTATATTGAGAAACAGAAATATTTTTTCAGATTTCAAATTATTTTGTTCTATCCGTACTGAGTGATTTCCAGAGCTTATTTTGCCATTAAAATTAACCGGTCACTCCTGGAAGGGAAAAAATAATAATTGTAAAAATTCCACTTCCGATGCCATAATTAATCCAATTTTTTGTTTTTTTGATTTTATAGGCTTTTGCTTTATAACAATTAATATAATCCTGATCTGTCATTAATTTTGAATTAGGGATGTTTAAATCTATTTCTTTGGGTTGTGATGCATTTAAAAATAATGTAGGAATAATTCCAACAACTGGAGACAATATACTAGTTATAACAGCAGTCCATATTGCACCGGAGTTTTTCCCTTTATAATTTGCTTTAGCATCAGCCTCTGCTTTCTTGCATGTTTCCATATTTGGAATTTCTGCAGAAGGAAGTTCTATTTCTTTTTTAATTAAATTACTATCTCCAATTATTTTTTTCTCATAGTCAACAACTGTTTCCCCAATAGGCTGAGATGTCACTTTAGGTTTTTCTTTCCTTTCTTCTGCTTTTACCTGTAAGGTCTGGTTTGAAATTTTTAAACCATCAACATTCTGAGTTTGTACTGTAGAATTATTCTTGTTCAAAACAGAAGTTCTAACCGAAGTAGAATTTTGGGGGATAAATTGCTCATTTGAGAACGTTTCGTTAATAAAAGTGTTGATTCCGTCTTCAATTGTTATAGTTTTATTTATTTTTTCCATTCCCTGTTGTAGCACTAAATTGTGGCTTCCAATAGTTAAAACCCCATTGTAAGGAGTTTTACCAACAAAAATGCCATCAATAGTTACTGTTGCACCCGTTGGGTTTGAAGTTATGGTAGCTGTTCGTTCGGTAATGGTCTTAATTACAGGAGCAGAATTTAGCGGTTTAGGATTCTCCGGTTTAGGTCTTTCAGAACTTGAGTATGTCAGAGTTGAATTTAAAATGTTAGTAATTCCTTCATTGACTGTTACGGTTTCAGTTTTGGTCAGGTATCCCTGTCGGGATAGTTCAACTGTATAATCACCGGTAATTAACTTTCTTAATGTTACAGGCGTTTGACCCATAAGTTCTCCATTTAGTTTAACAGTGGCTTCAAACGGGGTACTTATTATTTTTAAATTACCGGTTCGAGGTTTTGGTTTTAAGGTAATATTTACGGGAATACCTATTTCAATGGTTTTATTTTCAGAAGCTGTACTATACTTCTCTAATTTTGCCTCAAAAGAATAAACAGCAGGAGTTAATCTGCCCTGCCAGGTTCCGTTGGCTTTAAAAACACCATTAATATAAATATCGGCCTTGGGATCTGATTGTAAAGTGACCTCCGAAAATGCCGGATTCATATTGATAACTACTTGTTTTGTTTCGCCAGGAATAATGGTTATACGTTGGGAAGTGGTTTCGTAAAAATCACAACTAACTTTAAGTGTATGATCGCCTGCCGGAACGGTTTCCAAATTACAGGGAGTAGTTTTACCTGTCGGAATTCCATTCAGACTTACTTTAGCTCCGTTTTCAGGAGTACTTGATATTTGTACTGTACCATAATTCGGTTTCAACTGCGATTTGATGATTTGTTTTTGATCCCCGGGCTTTAATTCTACAATTCCTACATCGTTAATATATTGATCCTTTTGCAAACGATAGGTGTATTTACCAATCGGAAACTCATTCTGATAAGGTGTTTTGCCAACAGGCTGGTCGTTAATATATACATCGGCACCAATTGGATCGGTATCAATCAGCAACCATTGTGTATCCATTTCATTTTTTTCAATGATGGTCACCACTTTGTCGGTTGTCAAAATCAGTTCATACACCGTTGCCTTTTCTACTGACATAGGAAACATATAATCTCTCAAAAAACCAAGTACAGGATGCGCAATGGTAATTCGTTTGGTTGAAAATGGAACATATACCCATATTTCGCCCGTTTTTTGAACGGTTTTCATGATGCCAATCTGTCCGCAATCAAATGTAAATCCGGTTTGGGAAGTAACCACTTTGATGATGGCACATAAATCGCCATTTTGATCTTTAATTGATTCATTTAAACGCGCATCAAGGTCTGTTTCGAGCTTTCGGAACGATTTAACGCTAATCTCTGCGCATAAAGATCCACTAAGGCATAAAAGCAAAACGAAGGATATTAGTTTCTTAATCATAAGATTATTTTTTATGGTTATTTTTTAAGTTTTAAAAATCCGATAATCCATATATGCTGCCATCCGGATTTTTCTCAGGTTGCCAGGTACGGACATGAATCTGAGGTGAAATAGTATCCGAAAGGTCTATAAGGAGGAATAAATAGCCAGAGTCTCCATAATTAGTCGAGAAATAATCCTGTTTAATCTGAATCCCATATATATCATTACTTTTGCCGGAACGACGAACAGTATTGTCAGCAAAACGGATATTAATATACTCATTGCTTTTAAACGAATATTCGAGATTTTTCAGGTACTTGGCTTTAGTCAAGCGATTGTATTTTACGATAGTATTATTTAAAAATTTGTTTTCGGGCGTATTATTCACTTTCGTTACAGTTCCGGTAATGATAAGTGCATCGTCTGAAAATATTTTTTGAATGTAATCGAGCCGTTTCAGCGAATAAGCCGTTTTGTAGTTTTCCATAAAGCTCATTATCAACATCCGTGTTTGCTCACTCCAGTTAGTGTTTGCTGCTATATCGTCAACAGACAATTTCGACAAACTGAAAGTAAGATTACATATTTTGTTGTCTTTATCAAAATAAAAAACTACATTTTCAACGAATGTACGGTTGTTTGATTTAAAATTAAAACTCATGGGAATGGAACGACAGATCACTAATTGATCGTATTGATAATATTTTAAATCATTCATTTTCAAGATTCTGGCATTGCCGTATTCCATTAATTTTTGAAAAATAGAATAACCGTCGTCTGAAAAAAGACCTTGAGCCGCTTCATAATTTTTAGTATTGATAGCTGTAATAATCTTTTTCATAACCACTTCTTTATCCGCAACATTGTTTAGTATATTCATTGAATTTATACCTGCTTTCGGCATTTGTTCAGCTTCTATTGTCGGAGTTGCCGGAGTAGTTGTAACAGAATTTACGGCAATACTATTGGTTTCACTCACATTATTTGTTTGAGCAATGCTTATCGCTTGGGGCAATGTTGCAATCGGTTTTGTTGTTTTTGTATTGACAATCATGTAACTGCTTTTGTATGGAACCTGTGGGATTTTTTGCATAACATCGCGCAATTCCATATCAATATTTGCTTCACCCTCAAAAGCATATTCCATTTTTATCCGAATGTCAGTTCCATTATCGGTCCGGGGTAATTCAATTACACCTACACCGTCCTTAGCACTGACAATATTTGACCAGTCTTGTCCACCCCAATAGGTGTAATCGAAGCTGTGAACAGGTTCATTTTTATAACGAATATCAAGCAGGCAGTTGGTGTAGTTATCCTTTTTTTCCACCTCATCTATTTTAATCATCATATTTGAAAAAATCTGATTTATCTGAACCGGAAGCCAGGTTATCAGCAGTACTTCTTCACCCGAAGAACTTGTCATTTTTATATCCGATGCGTCGGGATGACTTCTCAGTAAGGTTTGAGCCCAATAATAATAGCGAAGTGCATCGGCAATCTGAATATTTTTCAGGGCCGCCTCTCCATTGTGAGCCAGTTCTATAAGTTTGTTTTTTCGTGATTCAAAAACTTTGGCAACTTCGGTTCTTCTTACATATCTGAACACTTTTGTATCGGGTTCATTTTGCACAATAACTCGTTCGGTATTTTTCAACGTGGCACTCGAGTAAGTTTTCAACACATCATTAACCGTTTCTTTAAATTTATCGCCAGTCTCGGAAACTGTTTTCTCAAATCTGCTCTCAACCTGTGTCGATATTTGCCCAATGATGTCAGCCAATGCAATCTGATCGGCTTCTTTCAGCGTGGCACCGCTGCCTTCACCCCAGATAAAATTCTCACGGTCAGCTTTTATTTCAGCTATATTTTGAGCTTTTAATTCCTTAGGTAGAAAGCCTATAAAAATACATCCGCAGATGAACAACAATACTTTTTTATTAATCATAATACTTGGTTTAATTTTGAAAAAGAATGCAAAGTTGGTTATCCATTAATTTCTCCCGGAAATTTTATTTACATCAATCACTTCGCCCTGTTTGATTTCGAATACTGACCATACATTGCCTGTTTTATCACGTGGGATATAGAATGTGTCCTTTAACTCATTGTTGTTGTAAATTCGCAAAACAGCTTTACTGCGTGACAGGTCTGACGTTTTGGGATTTGAGTTGTCGCTGTAGTCGTATACAAAGCAACTGTAACTCGCCGTATTATCTGTTTTGTTTATAGTGATAGTTTCAGGTCCGAATCCATCCATATCATCCCGGTCGAGTTGGGCAGTTCCATCGGCCGATTTAAGCATATCATGAAAAGAAATATGGTAAGAGCCTGATTTTGTGAGATGTAAATCCAAATCAGCAGGAGATTTATCCCAGTCAAGAACAATGCGGATAGCTCCAAGCTCTGTCCGTGGACAAACCGAAAAACGATTAAAAAAAATCGTTTCAGCTATTACTTCAAACTGATAACTGGCAGATATATAGTCATTTTTAGAAAATGTAAAAGCATATTTCCCATCTTTTACTTTAGCAAATCTCACTTTTCCAAAAGCATCAGAACTAAATTCTCCAATTTCAGCAAGTGTGATTTTAGCATCTTTTACCGGCTGTCCTGTCTGGGCATCAAAAAACCGTAAGGTCAGTTTCCCATCATTCATTTCAGATTCTGTATCTTCCAATACATCAATCATTTTGGTATATTGTGCCAATAAATTGAGTGGCAAAAGGCAAGCTAGAATCATACAGAAAAAAGTAAAATTTTTCATATCTGTAAATTTAAAATGTTAGCGTCCTGGAAATTCTGTTTTTATTTTGGTATATAAATTGTTTTCAACGTAAATACCACCGATTAGGGTGGAGCTAAACTGAAAAAATCCGCTTTCGCGATTCAGTGAAATTAATTTATTTTCAAACCGGTCACCTACTTGTTTCATCTTCAGAAACTGTGGTTTCAGTTGCGACGACAAGGCTGAGTAAATTCCATTGGCAAATGCAAACCAAAGTCCATCAGTGGTACCAAAAGGCCTGTCATCAAAGCCTGTTGTGTCATTTTTACAATTGGGTTCTGTTATATAGAACAGTTTAAATCTACTATTATCAATCTTTAGTGAATCATAAACTAAATCCTGACTTATCCAGCGGTTATTGCTTAAATAATAGCTCATCATTTCTGAATGGCCTTTTGTCTCACCTGAGTAAATAGCAGAGGTTTTTATGTAAATTTTCGTATTTGTTTTGTTGTTTCCATCCACTTCAGTTTCTTTGCTGTAGAGCTCAACTGAACTCTTAAAACGAATTCGCTCAACAGACTTTGGATGGGTAGAATCAATTTCCAACTTCAGAATAATCTCACCACTTTTCAACTGTATTGTATTCAAAACTTTTATTGACGATACTGCTAAATTACATTCACTTTTCAACTCGCAAAATTCCTCGTAGTTTGAAGATGTACTTTGGGCCGTAGCATCATTGAAAAAATCACTCATACCACGTGCCAGTGAATTTTGCAATGCATAAACTGACAATGCTCTCATGTAAGCCTGTTGGTATGCTTTTGTTGAATCCATTCTTGGCTCTGAAATTCCAATATATCCATTTGATATACAATCACTAAAATCACAGGGTAGCATTACTTTCAATGCTGTCAGAGCCGGACTCTGTTTTTTTTTAATATCGGGTAAGGTGTTCAACACATCACGAATAGAATTCTGCGAAAATAATCCCACGCAACAAATATGAAAAGTCAATATTAAAACAAAATGTCGCATTGGCATTCTCTTAATTTTAATGCAGATCCTCTCCCTGAAGAGAGGATCTGTTGTATTATTGCAAATTATTATTGACCAATTTTACCCATTTCCTCGTTGAAGGTTTTTTTGTATTTTTCGTAATTGTAATCCACTTTCAACTGTTCGTTGTTAGTCATTTTGTTGTTAATTTGTTGCAAAATGTCGCTGCCACCAAGTTCCAGACAAACGTAATATTTGTAGTTTCCAGAGCTTTTAATCACTGTTGCTTTTTCGCAAATAACCACACTTCCGGCAAGTGATTGATTGATGACTTCACGGTTCATGCCTTCATAGTTTTTCATCAACTCTTCTTTGTTGTTGTAATTCCCCGATTTTACATAATTGTCAGTTACACCTTTTACCAAGGTATTGATAGCACCAGCTAAACCAGCACGGGCTTCGCTCATTGCTTTCTTCTTAGCAGTCATTTGATCCATGCTTTCACCGATAGCACTGAAACGCAATGCTTTAGAATTACTGTTGAATTCTGCACCTGAACAAGGTGTTTTGATTTCTACTTCTCCTGAATCAGCAGGTGAAAGCACTTTAGCAGTTTTGCACGATACAAACATCATACTCATGGCGCCAATAAACAGAACGCCGGTTGCTACTTTTAAAAAATTCTTTTTCATAACGATTTTGTTTTAAAATTAATATTAAGAAAGTTATATATTCAATTTGTTGAATAATTCGTTTAATTGTTTTTGTTTTATCCAGCCGAAACATAATTACGATTTACGGAATGCATACAATACAGGTTTCTTTGTTTGTTTTGCCAGGTTGATTTATCATTTATTTTATTTCCAGGTGATGAAAAATTTATCGTACTAATTTAAAATATCTTTTTGGACATTTACGGTTGCCTGTGAATGATCGGGCGAATAGTCAAATAATAAATTTCCTTTTCTCGAGACCATTTTGATATAATTGAGGTTATACCAAACCACTAATTTCCCAACTTTAATGCCCGACAGAATATCGATTTTATAATCACCTCCCGGCACTTCCGAAATGGAAATCGTGCTGTTGTTGGTTACTTTTACTTTGTCAAAACCTATGTCTCGCCCATTTTGAGTTTGAATAGTAATAACCCCTTTTGCATTCTGAACGAAATTTATTTTCCCCAGATTAGTGTAAATATTTGGACATAACTTGCTGAAGGTTGGGTTGTTTTTATCCAATGCATCTTTAATTTTAGACCCGGTAAGACTAACGCCCATGTATTTTACCAACCGAATGGCTGCCATCAATCCGGCAATGGCTTTATCAGCTTGTTGTGCTACAAATCTGTCACTTTCAATCCGTAATAAATCGGATAAATCGGCTGAGCTTTCCGAAGCAAAAGCTACTTTCTTTTCAGTTCCGGCTAATGCCAGAGCGTTATTCATCATTCCTGAATAAAAAATAGCACCCGTAGCATCTACAAATAATCCTAATGTGCGATCATCCAGCTGAGCTGAAGCATGTTTAACTGCTTGTTTCACGCCTTGTGAGCTGAATGTCACCGAAAAAGCAGTAGAGTTGGTATCTGGCAGTGATTCTAATCCGCCCCGGTTCAACCACAGTAAATCACCCGCAGGAGAATAGGATGCAACAAATAAATCAGCTTTTCCTTTTGCTGAACTGATGCTCTTTTCACCCAAACGAATAACTCCAGTGAATACACCGGCTAAAACAATATTGCCTGATGGTGCCGTTTCAATAGACATACCAACGGCATTTCCACTGGCAACAATCGATTTTGCCCAAACGGTTTGTCCGCTCTGATTCATTTTAGCCACAAAGCAATTGTGTGTATTTGATGTTCCGTTAAGTGAAACATTCCCTAATTGTACCGGATTGGCAAAATATCCTGTTAAAAGAATATTACCATCGCTGAGTGTTTTGCTGTTTTTCAGGTTACTTCCTTTGTTGCAACCTGCATTTTGAACCGTTTCCCAGACTTTGCCGAGCGAAAGTTCTTCAGCATTTCCATTCTTTATTTCCAGTATTTGAGGTGATACAGTTTTATATTGTGGCATAGTCAAACCGGCTGGGGCATTGACGTAAGTTGGATCTGATACTATAAATTTACTGTTTTTATACAACAGATAATCTCCAATTACTGGTGCCGAAAATCCAACTGCAGCTGCCACATGTTCAGGATATTCAAGTCCGATAACTTTGAGTCCAAGCGTTTCGCGTATAAGATAGGTGAATAACACATCTCGGTCGTCGCAATCGGAAAAAGGATAGTAGAATATTTCATCTACAAAATCGAATTTCTCACGCCCAAATTGTTCATCATCCGTTTTATACTGAAAAGCAGTTTGAACAAACCGCAGTATAAGGTTAACTGCTTTTTCTTCATTTAAACCTGCAACGAGTGGTTTAAATGCCGCTGCAAGAGATTCTTTTGCCAATACAGAAGCTGCAGCATTCAGATTTACGCTGTAGTCAACCAAAGGATAATCTTTATAGAAATTGACTAAATCAGGGTCGTAACTGATATGAACTTCGTAGGGTTTATCTTCAAAACTGAACGAGAGGGTTTTATCGGCCTTTTTGCCTGCAAAGTTTACAGGTGAACTGATATTAAAATCAAACGCCCGACCTGCAGCTTGATAATCTTTATCATAGGTAAAATAATTAGCACCTTGCAATTTTGGGAAAATATAATAATTCATTCCACCCAAAGTCAAAAAACTGGTTGCATAAACTTGCTGCAAAGTCGGCACGAGCAAGGCAACCTCGTTGTTCTGAAAAGCCACACGAACGCCATATCCGGAGCGAACAAGTACAAACCAGGCCATCAGTCGGGCTGAATTTTCACTTTGAGGGTACAGGTTTTTTGTAAATTGCTGAACAATCATAAAATAGCCATAATCGTTGATATTCATGTCTGCTTTTGTTTGAAGCAGTTGTTCAACAGCGGGTGAATAATTAGTGGCACTAACTTTTTCCCAAAACAAACCGATTGCAGGCTGATCTACTGAGGTTAAATCACACTTTGCCATTATTGGATCATACGGAATAGCTATTGATCTGCCGTAAAATGATAAACTTGCAGTTTGCATGTTAGTCATAACCTGGGCAGGTTTTCGAATAGGTTCGACTGGCTGAGGAGTAATTTCAGGTGAAACAGTTTGGGAATTTACTATCGGCTTTATGACATGAGTTTCAACACTTGTTGGATTTTGTTTACTCACTGTGGAAGTTGCCGGACTGGTTGTAGGAGGTATATAGGCAGGAATATTTTGCGGCTTTGGTTTTTCCTTTAATTTTTTTCCGCTAAAAACCTGATAATTTTCCCACTCTTTGAGCAAATAATCAGTCCATTCTTTATCCCGTTTAAGAACGTAATCGGTATATTCCTTTTGTAAGCGAGCGAGTCCTTCGTTTTGCTCAATGGCATACTTTTGCATTTTGGCTTGCTCATTTCGTTGGTATTCATCGAAAGTCTGAGCTGAGATTCCACTGATAATGAAGCTGAATAGCATCAAAAAATAAACATTAAGTGCTTTCATAAAAATATATTTTGAGGTTATAAAACATAGTTTACTGTCTGCCAAATCCAGAAATTAAAAAAAGGAATTTATTTGTCGTAAATATTTTAGGATTACTTATTTTATTGGATTATAAATATGTTATAATTTTGTGATTTTATTTAGAAAAAGTCGTAAACTTAGCATTCTAAATTCTTTAATATCAACTAATATATTATTACAATAAAAATCAAGTAAAATATTTATCTAATTGATAATGTGATTTTTGTAATTTTACTGTGTACATTAATTAGCTAAATTAACACAAAAAGCGAATAAAATAAAAATAATTACCCTACAAAAATATAGATAAATTTTAAATAATTAGCATTAAATCCTGTTTATTTTTATTTTTTATTTTTCATCAGATATTTGTCTTTATACACATAAAATATATATGTTATCCGTTTCTTAACAAATTTACAATTAACAGAGCATCTAGAAAACAAATAATAAATT
>JBAWXD010000029.1:0-26307 GCA_037144275.1 Paludibacter sp.
GCCCGGATGGTGGAATGGTAGACACGAAGGACTTAAAATCCTTTGGCTTCACGGCTGTGCGGGTTCAAGTCCCGCTTCGGGTACCACCAATGATAAATGTGAAGAACCCCTAATTGATTTTCAATCAGTTAGGGGTTCTTTTTTTATTTACTCCATTTTTTCAAATAAATTGAAACGGATCAAAATAATATTTTGAAGTTTCCTTATTTTCTAAAAAACAATTTCTATATTTGCATGTAAATGGAATGAATATTCCGATTTAGTAAATATCCAGTCTAAAGACTCTTAAATCAGTACTAAACTTAGATGCAAAAAGATAAATCCATCAACGAATTCCGCTTCGGTGAAGAGGAAATGACCATTGGCAGGGCCCTCAATCTGGCACAGGGACTCGAAAAAGGAATTCTAACCACAGAAGTTCGCTCAAGGGTCCAAAAAAGCAGGGATGTCGTCGAACAAATCGTTCACAAAAAGAAAATTGTTTACGGCATCAATACCGGTTTTGGACCTTTATGTACCACATTGATTGGCGAAGAAGACACCAAAAAATTGCAATACAACCTTTTGATGAGCCACAGCGTTGGCGTCGGAAATCTCATTGATAAAGGAATTGCCAAATTAATGATGATTCTCAAGGTTCATGCGTTGTGCAAAGGTTATTCGGGCATCGCCGTCGAAACCGTTGAACGCATTATCTGGCACATCGAAAATGAAGTGATTCCCTGCGTTCCCGAACAAGGTTCGGTGGGTGCTTCCGGCGATCTGGCACCGCTTTCACACCTGTTTCTACCGTTGATTGGAATGGGGAAAGTGTGGTTTCACAATGAAATTAAGTCGATGTCGGAAGTGTTGGAGTTGCTTGGAATGCAGCCAGTCGATTTGGGTCCGAAAGAAGGATTGGCGCTGATAAACGGAACGCAATTTATGAGTGCTCATGCCATTATTTTACTGGAAAAATTCCAGAACTGTCTCGATCATGCCGATATCATTGCTGCCATCGACCACGAAGCCATGATGGGTTCCGTGAAATGTTTTGACGAAGAACTGCACAGTTTGCGTCCCTATTCCGGCAGTGTTTATGTGGCCAAACGCATGCGTGCGCTGCTTCATCATTCACAAATCGTTACTTCACATAAAAATTGTCACCGGGTGCAGGATCCGTATTCGTTGCGCTGCATTCCGCAGGTTCATGGCGCTTCGCGAAACGCATGGTTGCATTTGAAAGAAACCATGCTGATCGAAATCAATTCTGTGACCGACAATCCCATTATTTTTTCGGAAGATAATACCATTAGTGGTGGCCATTTCCACGGACAACCCATTGCCATGCCCATTGATTATGCCGGTCTGGCTGCAGCTGAACTGGGCAATATTGCCGACCGACGTGTCTATCTGTCGATGATGGAAAGTGTTCCGGGTCTTCCGAAATTGCTCATGAGTCGCACCGGGCTAAATTCCGGATTTATGATTCTGCAGTACAGCACAGCCGCTCTGGTAAGCGAAAATAAAACACAGTGTTTCCCCGCCAGTGCCGATAGTATTCCTACTTCGCTCGGTCAGGAAGACCATGTAAGTATGGGCTCCATCGGTGTTCGCAAAAGCCTTCGGATTGTAGAAAATCTCGAAAAAATCTTAGCCATCGAAATGTTTACTGCCGCTCAGGGATTTGATTTTCGCAGGCCGTTGAAATCAGGAATTCTGATTGAAGAAGCGCATAAACTCATTCGTGAGCAAATCTCTTTTGCCGATACCGATCGCATTTTCTCCGATGATATTGAAAAAGCCATTGATTTAATCCGTTCAAAAAATATAATTAGTCAACTGAATCATGTTGCCAAAAATCATCATATCGATTTTAAAAACGAAGAGCATGAATTATTCGGAATTTATTGATAAATATGCTTCACATCCTCATTACCTAGCACCGAGAGGCAATATTTTGCATGCAAAATCATGGCAAACCGAAGCACCATTACGTATGTTGCTAAATAATCTGGATGCCGAAGTTGCTGAAGATCCTGCCAACCTGATTGTATACGGCGGAACCGGACAGGCCGCCCGAAATCCCGAAGCGGTAAAAGAAATCATCCGCATTTTACTGGAATTGGACGAAAATCATTCCTTGCTCGTTCAGTCGGGAAAACCCATTGGCTTGGTTCGTTCTCATCCGCAGGCACCCCGTGTTTTGATTGCCAACAGCAACCTCGTTCCGGCTTGGGCAACGTGGGAACATTTCGAAGATCTGAAAGCGCGAGGATTAATGATGTATGGACAAATGACTGCCGGAAGCTGGATTTACATCGGTTCGCAGGGAATTTTGCAGGGAACGTTTGAAACTTTTGTAGAATGTGGTCGAAAGTATTTCAACGGTGATTTAAGTCATAAACTGATTGTTTCTGGCGGAATCGGCGGTATGAGCGGTGCTCAACCGTTAGCAGCTACTATGGCCGGTGCAACCTATCTGGGTGTCGATGTTGATCCGGAACGCATTAAAAAACGGTTGGAAACACGATATATCGACAAAATGACTTTCGATTATGCCGAAGCCATAAAATGGACATTGGAAGCGAAAGAAAAAGGCGAAGCGATCTCCATAGGTTTGGTGGGCGATATTGGCGATGTGCTTGAAAAGCTATTGCATGATAATATTATTCCTGAAATTATGACCGACCAGACTTCAGCACACGATCCGTTGAACGGTTATGTACCAAACGGTTTGACGCTAATTGATGCATTGGAATTACGGAAAACAAATCCGGTTCTTTACAAAGAAAAATCGTTGAAAAGTATGGCTCGCCACGTTGGTTTTATGCTCGAAATGCAAAAACGGGGCAGCGTAACGTTTGATTACGGCAATAACCTGCGTGAATTTGCCCGGCAGGGAGGTGAAGAACACGCATTCGATTACGATGGTTTTGTTCCTAAATTTATCCGTCCGTTGTTTTGCGATGGCAAAGGTCCATTCCGTTGGGTGGCGCTTTCGGGCGATCCGGAAGATATTTATACCACCGACAGGGAATTGATGAAACTGTTTCCCGAAAATGAACATTTAATCAAATGGCTGACTGAGGCGAAGGAAAAAATCGCATTTCAGGGCTTGCCAAGCCGCATTTGCTGGCTGGGAATGGGCGAACGCGAAAAAGCCGGTTTGTTGTTCAACCAATTGGTAAAAGATGGAAAAGTAAAAGCACCGATTGTCATTGGACGTGATCATCTCGATTGTGGTTCCGTGGCTTCTCCCAACCGCGAAACGGAAGGAATGCTGGATGGAAGTGATGCCGTTTCCGATTGGCCGTTATTGAATTTGATGGCCAATACAAGTGGTGGTGCAACGTGGGTTTCATTTCATCACGGTGGTGGCGTGGGTATTGGTTATTCACAACATGCCGGTATGGTAGTTGTAGCTGATGGGACAGAACGTGCTGCTGAATGTTTAAGTCGGGTTTTGTACAACGATCCGGCTATGGGAGTTTACCGTCATGCGGATGCAGGTTACGAAACAGCTATTGAAAACAGAAAGAAATTTGATATGAATTTTTAAGATATGACTTTAACCGGACCATTTAAACAAATTCTGACCATGGATAATTTGCCTCCGAAAGGCCATTTATCGGATGATCAACTGGAAATTATTCCCGATGGTGGAATCCTACATCAACATGGAAAAATAATTGAAATTGGGAAATACGAGCAATTAAAACATAAAAATCCGGATGTAACGATTGAAAGACTGGATGGTGATTGGGTTGTTTTACCGGGAATGATTGATGTTCACACCCATATTTGTTGGGCAGGTTCTCGTGCAAATGATTATGCTCTGCGTTTGTCGGGGAAAAGTTACCTTGAGATGGCAGAATCGGGCGGTGGTATTTGGAATACGGTGGAAAAAACCAGAAAAACTACCCGTATTGAACTGGCAGAACTGACTGCTCAACGAGCGCAAAAGTTACTTAAGCAAGGTGTAACAACCATTGAAGTGAAAAGCGGCTACGGGTTATCATTCGAAGATGAATTAGAAATGCTGGAAGCTATCAAATTAGCCGATCGCAATTCGCTCGCTGAACTTGTTCCGACTTGTCTGGCGGCTCATATTTTGCCTCAGGATTTTGATGGAAATGAAGTTGAATATCTCCAACATATTATTGATAAATTATTACCTGAAATAAAAAAGAAAAATCTGGCCAAACGTGTTGATATTTTCGTTGAAAAAAGTGCATTTTCAGTTACAGAAGCCAAATATTATTTATTGAAAGCTAAAGAGTTGGGTTTTGAAATTGCTATTCACGGTGATCAGTTTACAACCGGAGTTGCGGAACTTGCCAATGAAGTTAAGGCTGTTAGTATAGATCATCTCGAAGCTGCCAATGATGAAGAAATAGCGATTTTGGCAAAAGGAAATGTCATTCCGGTGGTACTTCCGGGAGCTTCCATCGGTTTGGGTGAACCGTTTGCACCGGCACACAAATTACTGGATGCCGGAACTTCGCTGGTCATTGCATCCGACTGGAATCCTGGTTCTGCACCCATGGGAAACCTATTGACCGTAGCGGCGATTCTGGGAGCGTTCGAAAAACTGACAATGACTGAGGTTTTAGCGGCTTTAACTTGCCGGGCAGCGTTGGCTCTGAATAAACCGGATCGTGGAATTTTGAAACCGGAATTGAAAGCCGATTTTATTGCATTCAAAACGAACGATTACAGGGAAATATTATACCGACAAGGGGAATTAAAACCGGAAAAAGTCTGGAAAAACGGTTTGCTTCAGCACTAAGACACTAAGATTACAAAGGTTCACTAAAAAAATAATTAAAAACATATTCACTTTGTGCCTCTTAGTGAGCTAAGTGCCTTAGTGGTTAATCTAAATATTATGAATCAAATCATTGAATGCGTTCCCAATTTTAGCGTAGGAAGAGACAGGGGAATTATCAATAAAATTCTCGAAGTTATCAAATCGGTGGACGGCGTGAAACTGATTGATGTTGATCCCGGAAAGGCGACGAATCGCACCGTGGTCACTTTTGTTGGTGAGCCGGAAGCAGTTTGCGAAGCTGCTTTTCGGGCAGTAAAAATGGCGTCAGAAATTATTGACATGAGCAAACATCACGGCGAACATCCACGTTTTGGTGCCACCGATGTGCTGCCCCTTATTCCAATAAAAGGAATCACAATGGAAGAAACCACTGAATATGCACACAAATTAGGAAAAAGAATCGGCGAGGAATTGGGAATACCCATTTATTTCTATGAATTTGCAGCAACGGAAGAAAAACGCCGGAATCTGGCAAATTGTCGTGCAGGAGAATATGAAGGTTTACCTCAAAAACTTTCTGATCCAGCTTGGAAACCGGATTATGGTCCTTCCGAAATGACTCCTCAAGTTGTAAAATCAGGTGCGATTGCATTGAGTGCCCGCAATTTTCTGATTGCCTACAATGTGAATCTAAATACCACTTCCCCCCGTTGGGCAAATTCCATTACCTTTGATATTCGGGAGAAAGGCCGTGTAAAACGGGACGGAAATCCGTTAACCGGAAAAATGGTGAAAGATGAACTTGGAAATCCGGTTTATGTTCCCGGTTTGTTGAAAGGGGTGAAAGGAATTGGCTGGTTTATAGAAGAATACGGAATTGCTCAACTGTCATTTAACATAACCGATACCAAAACAGCTTCCATGCATCAGGTTTTTGAATTAGCCTGTGAACGTGCAGCCTTGCGTGGAATTCGGGTTACGGGTTCGGAATTAGTTGGTGTTGTTCCGTTACAGGCGTTGCTGGATGCAGGAAAATATTTTTTACGAAAACAACGTCGATCTACCGGAATTTCGGATGAAGAAATACTAAAAATAGCTGTAAAATCACTGGGATTGGATGAATTGACTCCTTTTGATCCAAAAAAGAAAATAATCGAATACCTGATGGAAGATGAATCAAAAAAGAAACTAATTGAACTCAATGTGAAACAATTCACACTCGAAACTGCTTCCGAATCGGCAGCACCCGGCGGAGGTTCAGTTGCAGCATGCATGGGTGCCATGGGTGCAGCCTTGGGAACGATGGTTGCAAACCTGTCCGCACACAAAAAAGGCTGGGACGATCGTTGGGAAGAATTTTCGTGCTGGGCTGAGAAAGGAAAGGCGTATCACGATGAACTGCTTTGTCTGATTGACGAAGATACGGTGGCGTTCAACGGTATTATGGATGCTTTCGGATTACCACAGAAAACAGAAGAAGAAAAACTCTATCGCAAAGAAGCAATTCAAGCCGCTACCCGCAAAGCCATGGAAATTCCTTTCCGCGTGATGCAGGTAAGTTACGAATCGATGGATGTGATGATGAATATGGCACAAACCGGCAACCCGAATTCAGTTTCCGATGCAGGAGTAGGTGCGTTAGCAGCCCGCTCGGCTGTGCTGGGTGCAGGATTGAATGTCCGCATTAACGGAGCAAGTCTCACCGATAAGGAATTTGCCTCTCAATTATTACAACAAGCAAGTATTCTGGAACAAAAAGCCATGGAGTTGGAAGGACAAATTCTGGATATCGTAAACCGGAAAATTGGCGGGATTTGATATTTATTTTGGAGATTTTACTTAACCAGATTTTGAATCAATTACTACTTTTTTCTATAACATGGGAGGTTGTTTTGAGTTTCAAAAACTAAAAACAACCTCCTGTATTAATCTAACTGTAGATCTTCAAAACAAAGGGGTCTTTTTTTGTCAAAAATCTAAGAGACATTTTTTAAATCAATAAGAAATTACAGTTGAATATTAATAGTTCTGTTTTTCTTCTTCAAAGTATGCCTGCGGATGAGCGCAGGTTGGGCAGGCTTTCGGGGCTTCTTTACCCACATGAACATGACCACATTCGCGACATTGCCAGGTAGTTTCTTCTTCGCGGGAGAAAACGCTGTTGGTTTCAATCCGTTTCAACAAACGACGATAACGTTTTTCGTGTTGTGCTTCTACGGCTGCAATTTTACGGAAAGTAGCTGCAATATTAGCAAAACCTTCTGCTTCAGCCACATCGGCAAAGTGTGGATAAATACTTTCCCATTCTTCGTTTTCACCATTGGCCGAAGCCAATAAATTTTCTTCTGTAGTTCCGACTTTACCGGCAGGATAGGTCGCAGTGATTTCAACATCCCCACCCTCCAGGTAACTGAAAAACTTTTTAGCATGGTATTTTTCCTGTTCAGCAGTTTCCAGAAAAATAGCGGAAATTTGTTCAAAGCCTTCTGCTTTGGCAACTTTAGCAAACATGGTGTAACGATTACGTGCCTGACTTTCACCTGCAAATGATTTCAGCAGATTTTTTTCTGTTTCTGTTCCTTTAATGCTTTTCATTTTGATGAAGTTTAATTGATTTATATTTTTATTAAGTCGAGTTCTTTTGTTTGCAAAGTTAGTAAAAAAGAAGACAAAATTGTTATTGAACTTCTTCTTTCTTTTGGGTAATTTTCAAGAGATATTTACTAATTGACGGATAATTTGTAAGAAGCAAATATCCTAAAATTATTTTAGTAAAACTTATAGCCCAATAATATATGTTGTAACCATTTAAGTTTATAATACTTGAAACATCTGTTAACTGGATTTTTAGAGATAGATACATCTGATTTAAAAATATAGCAATATTATCAAGAATTAAAGTTCCCCCAATTATAATAATTCCCAGTTTTAAAATATTATCCATCCCGAAATTTTCAAATTCAATTCTATCATCATCAAATCCGGAGTTCAATTTGAGGAAGTCAATTAAAAAATCAGTTTTAACTATCAACATATATAACAATACAATCACAACCAAAAATAATAATAAAGTCATCAAAAGACTTGTTACTGTCAATACTGATGTAAAAAATAGATAATAAAATTGACCTGCTGAGAAAAGTGAACTTATAAACCAGTAAAGCCCAAACAGTTTAATAATTATCCGAAAAAAATCTTTTTTAGTCATCTTGATTTCATTTAAAATTAAGTTTTCAAAAATACTGATTTCCGATTAACCTTACAACAATACAGACATTTATTTTACAAATTGCTTCCTGCTGCAAATTCAGTATCTTTGCACTCTCAAACTCTTCAAACACTCAAGCATAATCATGGTCAGTTATTTACAGGTAGAAAATCTCACCAAATCATTTGGCGATAATCTGCTTTTCGAAAATATATCATTCGGCATTGCCGACAATCAACGGGTGGCATTGATTGCCAAAAATGGTACCGGTAAAACCACTTTGCTCAATATCCTTGCCGGAAACGAGGATTATCAGAGCGGAACTATCTCGTTTCGACGCGATTTGCGCATTGGTTACTTAGATCAAAATCCTGATTTTCCCAAAGAATTATCGGTGATTGATGCCTGTCTGCGTTCCGATAACGAAGCCGTGCGAACCATTGCTGCTTACGAGCATTGTATGATGTCCGAAAATCACAGCGGATTGGATGAGATTCTGTCGCAAATGGACCTGCACAAAGCTTGGGATTACGAAACGCGCATCAAGCAAATTCTGGGCAAACTCAAGATTACTAACTTTGAACAACTCATTGGCGAACTTTCGGGTGGACAATTAAAACGCGTTGCACTGGCAAATGTGCTGATTTCTGAGCCCGACTTATTAATACTCGATGAGCCAACCAACCACCTCGACCTTGAAATGGTGGAATGGCTCGAAGACTTCCTGAAACGCTCCAGCATGGCCTTGTTGATGGTAACGCACGACCGCTATTTTCTCGACCGGGTTTGTACCAATATTTTTGAGATTGACCATCAGGGCTTGTTTCAATATTCCGGCAATTATTCGTATTATCTGGAAAAAAGGCAGGAACGTATCGAAAACTGGAACTCTGAAAGTGAACGTACCGTTAACCTGTATAAAAAAGAACTGGAATGGATGCGCCGTCAGCCTCAGGCAAGGGCTCATAAGGCCAAATCGCGTCAGGAGAGCTTTTACGAAATTGAAGAACGTGCCAAACAACGGCGAAACAATGATAAAGTGCAACTGGATGTAAAAGCCAGTTACCTTGGTTCGAAGATTTTTGAAGCCAAATATATTTGCAAAGCCTATGGCGACCTGAAAATTCTTGATAATTTTTATTACAACTTTGCCCGCTACGAGAAAATGGGCATTGTGGGCAAAAACGGAACCGGAAAATCCACTTTTCTGAAAATGTTGCTGGGCGAAGTAAAACCCGACAGCGGTTCATTCGACATTGGCGAAACGGTTGTTTTTGGCTATTACAGTCAGGATGGATTGGCGTTCGACGAGCAAATGAAAGTGATTGACGTGGTGCAGGACATTGCCGAAGAAGTGAATCTGGGCAACGGAAAGAAAATGTCTGCTTCGCAGTTTCTTCAACATTTCCTGTTCACACCCGAAACGCAGTATAATTATGTGTACAAACTGAGTGGTGGTGAAAAACGTCGCTTGCATCTCTGCACCGTGCTGATGCGCAATCCCAACTTTCTGGTACTCGATGAGCCAACCAACGATCTCGATATTGTGACGCTGAATATTCTGGAAGAATACCTGCAATCATTTAAAGGCTGTGTAATTGTGGTAAGCCACGACCGCTATTTTATGGATAAAGTGGTGGATCACCTGATGGTTTTTAAGGGTGATGCCGAACTGAAAGATTTTCCGGGAAACTACACTGATTACAGGGAATGGAACGAATTGATGGAGGAACAGGAAAGGGAGGAACGGAACAAAGAACAAAGAGCAAAGACAAAAGACAATGAAACGCGAAACATTGAACGTGAAACACAAAACACGAAACGTAAACTAAGTTTCAAAGAAAAGCAGGAATTTGAAGTGTTGGAAAAAGAAATTCCGCAACTGGAGACTGAAAAAGCGGATATTGAAAATCAATTAGCTTCCGGCACGCTAAGCAGCGATGAGATTATAAAAGCCTCCCAACGTAATGCCGAAGTAGATGAACTGATTGACGAAAAAACCATGCGTTGGCTGGATTTGAGTGAGGTATAAAAGTTCCTCAAATACCTTAAGGTAATTAAACTAAACTTTTCCCAACTCCTTCTTGTTTCAAAGAGTACAATTTCAGGCAAAAAATGTCTTTATTGGAAAAACGAAACAGCTATGTACAAATTAGGAATTTTAGGATTGGGTGAAGGTCGCAGCACCATGTCGGCAGCCCTGCAGAGCGACAAATGGACATTGCATAAAATCTGCGATTTGAATGAAGAGCTCTGTAAAAAACGCGCCAAAGAATTTGATTTTCATAACTATACTACTCATTACGAGGACTTACTCGAAGACTCTGAAATTGATGTAATCGGCATTTATACCCCTGATAAATTTCACGCACAACATATTAAAATGGCTTTACAAGCCGGAAAACATGTAGTTTGCACCAAGCCACTGATTGACGACCTGAGCAAAGCGCAGGAATTAATGGAGCTGTGTGAGAAAAGCGGCAAACGCGTGTTTGTAGGACAGAGCAGCCGCTTTTTCGAACCCATAAAACGTCAACGTGCCGACTACGAAGCGGGTGAAATTGGCGAGTTGGTTACTGTGGAAGCGTACTACCATGCGGATCATCGCTGGTTTTTAGGCAAAGGCTGGTCGCTCGAAGAATCGTTTAAATGGCTGTATGGGGGTATGAGTCACCCGATAGACTTGGTTCGCTGGTATTTGCCCGATATTGTAGAAGTGATGGGTTACGGTATGCTGAGTCCCAACGGAAAAGCAGGTGGGCTGAAAAATGCCGACACGATGCATTTCATTCTGAAAGCAGCCGACGGTCGCATTGCCCGTGTAAGTGGTGTGTATTCCGGTCCGGTGCAACCCACCATACGGGACAGTGAGATGAGCTGCATTCTGCGGGGTACTGAAGGTTGCAGTCAGGGCGATTATATGGATTTACGCTATGCCATTACGACCAAAACAGGTGAAGAAAAACTCATTACTTTCGACCACAAACTGAAACATTATTTCCGTTTTGAAGGAAAATCGCATCATGCAGGTGAGTATCAGAATTACTACGAATATTTTTCTGATTGCCTTGATTCCGGCCAAACTGCCTACCCCGATTTGAAAGAAGGAATTGGTACCGTGGCAGTTATGCAGGCTATGGACGAATCGCTACGAACCGGTATGCCCGTAAAAGTAAAAATTTGAAGCCATTAAAATATCATCCATTACTTACTACCAACACCGTCGCTCAGAGCGATGAACTTATAACGACCCCGTCTCTTCAAGAGACGCTCATTATAAGTCTGAGCCACATACCACAAATAGGGTATATAAAAATACCCCATCAGTGCGATTGTGGAGCATACTGAATCCCCATATCTTTGCATCAACAAAACAAATAACTAATTAACCATTCATTGATATGGCAAAGATTGCAAAAGACCTCACAGAACTGATTGGAAACACTCCATTACTTCAACTTTCTAATTTTGCTACGAACAAAAGTCTCGAAGCAAATGTAATTGTAAAACTTGAATCGTTTAACCCAGCAGGTTGCGTAAAAGAACGTATTGCGTTGGCGATGATTGAAGACGCTGAAGCAGCCGGAATTCTGAAAGCTGGTGTTGAAATTATTGAACCTACCAGCGGAAATACAGGTATTGGTCTGGCAATGGTAGCTGCCGTAAAAGGATATAAACTAACCCTAACCATGCCCGAAACCATGAGCGTGGAACGTCGTAACTTATTGAAAGCCCTTGGTGCAAACCTGGTTTTGACTCCAGGCGCTAACGGAATGAAAGGCGCTATTGCCCGTGCTATTGAATTACACGAAGAAAATACTGCTTCATTTATTCCACAACAATTTGAGAATGCCTCTAATCCAAAAATTCATAACACAACCACTGGTCCGGAAATTTGGAACGATACAGATGGCAAAGTGGACATTTTTGTTGCCGGTGTTGGAACCGGTGGAACTATAAGCGGTGTAGGTGCTTATCTGAAATCAAAAAATCCAAGCATCAAAATAGTAGCAGTTGAACCTGCCGATTCTCCTGTACTTTCGGGTGGAGCTCCTGGTCCTCACAAAATTCAGGGTATCGGTGCCGGATTTATTCCTAAAAACTATGACGGAAGTGTGGTGGATGAAATTCTTCAGGTAAGCAACGATAACGCTATCCTGACTTCACGTCAGTTGGCACAACAGGAAGGATTGTTAGTAGGAATTTCTTCAGGTGCAGCAGCTTATGCAGCCACTTTACTGGCTCAACGTCCTGAAAATAAAGGTAAAAACATTGTTGCTTTGCTACCTGACACCGGCGAACGTTATCTTTCAACTTTGCTTTATGCATTTGAAGAATACCCGCTTTAAGAAGTACTAAAAAAGTAAGTGGCAATAAGTAAGTAATTTAGCTCGCCTCGTTTCTCTCATTTTCAAAAAATAAAATATTCTCACCAAGGTCTGAAAGTAAAGCTAATTTAAAATTCTTAGCTCTTATTTTCTTAGCTCATAATCCTAAAAAAAATGGCATCAAAAGATTTAAACTTTTCAGTTAACGGTAAAAACATCGGACTGACCAAATATCAGGGCTTTGCCCGCAATTTCGAACTTATTGTTGACGAACCAGAGATTCTGGGTGGCGAAGACTCGGCTGCAAATCCTGTAGAATATCTGTTGGCAGGATATGCCGGATGCTTGAATGTTGTTTTTGGAATTGTAGCCAAAGAATTAAATATTGAAATTAAAAGCCTGAAAATAAACATCGATGGTGATATTAATCCAGCTAAGTTTCTGGGTATTTCCGACGAAGAACGTGCCGGTTTTAAAGCGCTTAATGTTGACATTAAATTAGAAACTAATGTTGACAAAGAAAAAGAAACGTTGCTGGTTCAAACTGTAAAAAACCGTTGTCCAATAAATGACAACCTATCCAACCCAACACCAATTACGTATCAATTAAATTAATCAGTTTTTACTACAAATAAAGAAGATATTATGGCAGATTTAAAATTTGAAACATTACAAGTACATGCCGGACAGGTAGTTGACGGAACAACCAAAGCACGCGCAGTGCCGATTTATCAGACAAGTTCATACGTTTTCGACGATGCAGCCGATGGTGCTGACTTGTTCGCCTTGCGAAAATTCGGGAATATCTATACCCGATTGATGAACCCGACAACCGATGTATTTGAAAAACGTATTGCTGCTCTCGAAGGTGGTGTAAATGCGTTGGCTACTTCATCAGGTCAGTCGGCTCAATTCCTGGCTATCAACAATATCGTTCAGGCCGGTGACAATTTCGTTTCTACCTCACACTTATACGGTGGAACCTACAACCAGTTCAAAAATCAGTTTAAACGTCTCGGTGTGGTTGTGAAATTCACTGCCGACGACAAACCGGAAACTTTTGAAGCCCTGATTGATGACAATACTAAAGCACTTTATCTGGAAACAATTGGTAATCCTGATTTGAACATTCCTGATTTTGAAGCTATTGCTGCTGTTGCCGATAAACACGGCATTCCATTAATCGTGGATAATACTTTCGGTGCCGGTGGAGCTATCTTCCGTCCGATTGAACACGGTGCTACCATTGTGGTAGAATCGGCTACCAAATGGATTGGCGGTCATGGAACATCCCTGGGCGGTGTAATTGTCGACAGTGGAAAATTCAACTGGGGCAACGGCAAATTCCCGTCCTTTACCGAACCTTCTGACAGCTATCATGGATTGGTATTCTGGGATGTATTTGGTTTCGATGGACCGTTTGGAAACATTGCATTCAATATTCGTGCCCGTGTAGAAGGACTTCGCGACTGGGGAAATGCTATCAGTCCGTTCAATTCCTTCCTGTTATTGCAGGGTTTGGAAACGCTTTCATTGCGCGTTGAACGTCATGTATCAAATGCACTGGAACTGGCTACCTGGTTGGAAAATCATCCGGCTGTGGAATATGTAAACTATCCGGGATTAAAAAGCAGTCCATATCACGCATTAGCCACAAAATACCTGAAACGTGGTTTCGGTGGTGTGCTTTCGTTTAAACTGAAAGGCGATGCTGAAAAAGCGGATAAATTGATTGACAGTCTGAAACTGATCAGCCATTTAGCGAATGTTGGTGATGCCAAATCGTTGATTATTCACCCGGCAGCCACTACCCATGAACAACTTTCACCCGAAGATAAAATCTCAGCAGGTGTGTTCCCCGGAGTACTACGTATATCAGTTGGTATTGAGCATATTGCCGATATAAAAGCTGATCTGGAACAGGGATTTGCAGCTATAAAATAATTTTTTTTAGAATTTTTGTTAGTAGATAAATGCTCTCCAAGTGATTGGAGAGCATTTTTTATTGTTTTAACGCATAATTCTGGCCAAAACAAAAACCACAAAAGAACCATTGCTTGACTATGTTCCTTTTGTGGTTTAAATATCTAAAGAAAATCCTTTTTTTAATCAAGCGAATAAAGCAGTTCCAATCCCTGCTGCCATTCATAATGCCCCGATAAGTCATTAATATGACCGGCCTGACCGATGTTTATAAATTCGCTGCCCCAGTGTTGAGCATAGAATTTTGCTTTTTTGATAGTAGCCCAGGGGTCATTCGTACTGGCAACAAGTTTAGTCGGAAAATTCAATTTGCTCAATGGAACTTCTGCAAACAGCTTTTTCTGAAGTTTTCCATGTAACTGGTCTGTATCCGGTGGAGCTACAAGTAAAGCTGCTTTAATATTTCGGTTGTAACGCCCGGCCCATTCGGCCACCATCAGACACCCCAGACTGTGCGCTATCAGCACAACAGATTCATGTTCATATTCAGCAAGGGTTTTATCAAGGGTTGAAGTCCAGTCATCTATATTCGGATTATTCCAGTCTTTTTGAATAACCCGTTGAAAATTTTCGCCCGATTTCTCAAGCCATGTTTGCCAGTGGTTTTCACCCGATCCTCCATAACCCGGAATAATAAAATAGTTTGTCATATCTTTGTAAATTATTTTACAAAGATAGAAATCTCAATAGGTCTTTGAAATACCTTTCAACAGGGATTTTTATACCATAAGTAGGCTAAAGGTTGACCAACTATGATAAACTCAAAGAAGATATTTTTACATTGTACACTATACCAACTGTCAGCAGATAAATAACCACAATATGTTAATTATTGATTTTTTTACTCGTTTTAAATCCAAACAGGATGTTCATTGCGTCTAATCAGAAAACAAATATTATTTTTACACTTAAAATTTTACGATTATGAAACGAATTGGATTATTTTTATTGGCTTTGACATTATTAGTCGGAGCAAATGCAGTAGCTTCTACTATCGATATGGATAGTTTGAAAGACGAAATTGTGAAAACTTCGAAAGAAATTCAGGATCAGAAGAAGGACTCGATTATGTTGTCGAAACTTTCTCCCAATCAACTTCTTGAACTTAAAAAAGGAGAACAGGAAGTTGAAAAACAAAAGATTGAAGCTGAAAGACATGCCAAAATGCCTTTACCAAGCTTTATTATTTTTCTGATTTGTGCATTACCATTTCTTTTTGTCGGAACTATTATTGTAGTGAATGTGCGTCACAAAAACATGGAATCGAAACGCAAATACGAATTGTACACTAAATCGCTTGAAATGGGACAAACCATTCCGGAAAATTTCTTCGATGAGCCTAAAAAAGCAAATCCGGCTTCGAACCTCAAACGAGGAGTTATTTGGCTCGCAGTGGGATTGGCAGTTTTAATATCTTTTGTTATCATGCAGAAACATAATGGTTTGATTCTGGGAATTGTTCCTGCCTTTGTTGGCGTCGGTTACCTGATTGTACATTTTCTTGATAAGCCAAAATCAGATTCAAGCGCTGAATAACCATGAGCAACACGGATGATATCCGCTGGGTCACTCAGGTTGCTTTGCTAGGCGACAAAAACGCTTTCGATAAACTAACCTGCAAATACCAATCGCCTATCCGTCGGTTCTTTCTGAACCTGACGGCAGGCGATGGCCCGTTGAGTGACGATCTGGCACAGGAAACCTTTATCAAAGCATACCTGAATATAACCGCTTTCAAAGGCATTTCGGGCTTTTCCACCTGGCTGTACCGCATTGCCTACAATGTATATTACGACTCGGTGAGGGCGCAAAAAAAATATGCCGATATCAACGAATGGGAAATTGACAGTCAGCACCAAACGCAAAACGAATTCTCGGCAGAGAAGATGGATATTTACAAAGCGATAAAATTTCTGAGAAAAGAAGAACAAACTGCCGTTTTGTTGTTTTATATGGAAGACAAAACTCACCCTGAAATTGCTAAAATAATGAATTGTCCACTTGGAACTGTGAAAACATACATTCTAAAAGGAAAAGAAAAACTATCTTTGTACCTCACAAACGCAGGATATGGAAACTAATGACAAAATGCTGAAACAATTTTTCAGCGAACAGAAACAGGAAATTGCTGATAACGGTTTTTCGAAACGAGTTTTTCGAAACTTACCTGAAACTACCGACCGAAGTTGGATTGTATGGGTTTTTGCAGCTTTCGGAATGACTATTTTTATCTACTTCGGACTGACAAGCGGACTGTTGGAACATACTATTTCTCTCTTGTTTAAGTCTGTTCCTTATTATTATCTTTTAGCTGGTATAACTTGCCTTCCATTGCTGGGGACTGCCGGATATTATCTATCTCAAAACAAAAATTATCAGGTGATTTGATTCACCTGATAATTCTCATAAACAGATTTGAATTTGATTATTTCAGTTTCAAAATACCCTTTTCTTTCAACTCATTTGCTGCCAGTTTAGCAAACAGATAAGCACCTTCTTTCTTAAGATGTGTATCGTCAAAATTTACATACAAAACAGTTTTAGACTTCTCTGAGCCGTAACTCTCAACCAGTTTTTTAGTAGAAGCTGTCAGGTCAATCAATGGAACTTTCAGTTCACGAGCTACACTTTTCATGGCTGCCACATAATTCAGCGTTGAATCGCCAACCACTTCCGATAAATTATGTTGAGCTTTCTGAGTCAGTTTTTCAACCTTAAAATATCGGCGTACTACCGGCGTAATAAGAACCGGAACAGCTCCACGTTCACGGGTTTCATTCACGTAAAGTTTGAGGTATTTCTGAAATAATCCCCAGGGTGCAGTTCCGCGTGCTGTTGAATCTTTTTCGTCAGTATCCAGTCCGTTTTGCTTTTCGTCGTTATGTCCAAACTGGATGAATACGATATCACCCGGTTTCAACTCATTTCGAAGCTGTAGCCATACTTCTTTGTAAAATGATTTTGAACTTCTTCCGTTTTTAGCTTCATTTCTTAAGGTCATATCCTTGTTCAGAAACATTGGGAACATCTGACACCAACCGCGTTGTTCTTTTGCACCACTGTATTTGATTGTATCGTAATCGGCCATAGTCGAATCGCCGATAGAAAAAATACGTGTTTTAGCCTGTGTAAAACTAAATGCAAGTATGAATAAAATTATAAATCTTACTTTCATTAAATTGTAAATTATTTCGTCGGATTCCAGTTATCATAGCCTTTCAACACATTTTCAACAGTAAATTCGGCTGCCTCTTTTTTAGTCAGCAATTTTATCCATGCCGGACGTCCTGAAGTGACTGCACCCTCGCCTGTATTGTTGTATTCCATGTAGCGGGCAGTCTTTTCATTTTCAGGATTTTTCCAGTTGTCCCAGCCAATAGGCCTAATTCCTTTTGGTAATTGACAATTCATAAATAAAGTCATTGCAAAGGCTCTCCACGGACGACCCAGGTATTCATTTGTTACGCTATCGGCAAGCATTATTTTGCAGTTATTCAAAATATAGCCGTATTTATTGTTTTCGGCTGTACTGGCGGCAGTGATATACGAATTTCGCTTGCAAAGAATAGAACAACGTTCAAACCAGACTGTTGACGGTCCAAAAATAAAGTCGGTAGTGCCTTCAATAGAGCAATTCTGAAAATACTGTCGTGCATTTTGTTTTCCGGTATAAATTGTATCCTGATTCCCTAAAAACCGGCAATTTACAAATACGGCACGATCGCCTTCCACATGCAATGCCACAGCTTGCCCGAGTTGTGCGGCTGTATTTTCTACCGTTAGATTTTCAAGCCTGATATCATTTCCACAAATCTTGAACGTGAAGGTGCGGAATGTTCCCATTTTACGAATATTAGCATGATCGTCGTAATTGATAATCGTTTGGTCGCGGTCTTCACCAATCAACTTCACGTTACAAACGTAGCTGGGAATTTCCAGTTTCTCTTTATAAAATCCTTTTTTGATAAAGATAGTTACCATTCCTGCCGGATTAAAAGCCCGAACGGAATCAATGGCTTGCTGGATATTCCGAAAATTGCCAGTACCATTGCGATCCACAACAATATCGTAATGTTGTTGAGCATAACCAAACCAGGCTATCAAAACAAACACAAATAAAAATATACTTTTTTTCATACACGAAGTTTAAATAGCAATTTTAATACTATAAACTGTTGAATCAGAGCCAGCTGCTGAAATAATAAAAATTGATGACGACAAGCCTGAAGCATCCAAACTAAATTTTTGAGTATCGCAGGAAATACTTTTGAGCAATCGTCCACTCAAATCACGTAACAAGATTCTCTTCATATTTGTCGGTGATGTAATTTCGATTTGATGAGATTTCGAATAATAAACCGCTGAAATAATAGATGAGTTGGGAATAATGGGTGTAAATAAGCCGGTTTGAACATTGGTAACCGGTTTTGCTAATTCATTCAGATAGATTTCCACGTTGCTATATTTCCCATCTAGTGTAGTTGTGATTCCATCAGCAGGATTATTCGGATTTAGGCCATGATTCGTTTCCCAACTGTCAGGCATACCATCTCCATCGGAATCAACCGGAACGGCATTGACATCGTAAGTATATACAGGCCATCCTCCAACGTCTTTTTGAGAATCAATGAATCCTCCGGTACTACCATTGCTGCCAGCCGAACAGGAAATTGTTCCATTCAAGATATTGTTTATCACTCTGGTATCAACTGCATCGCGTTTCAGACTGGCACCACCGTAGGAAGTAACACTGAAGTAAGCAGCATTGGCAGTTTGAGTAGTAATAAGGGGTGATGAAAATGGTTCAGAAGATTCCAAATCGCTAATGCTTTTTGTTCCCAAACTTACAGGTTGAAATCCAAGCCAGTTATCAGTAGTGACTGCTGAATTGTTTTTTATTAGGTTTCCATTCAGGTAAAAGGTCCCCCATATTCCTGCCGCCTGACTGTTCGTTCCGCCATCCGCATTCGGGCTGAAAATACGGTAACTTACAGCACCTGAACTGGTAGCTGCTCCTGAACGGTAATAATTATTAATCATATTGTAATGTCCTCCCTCACCGGCATAACCCGAATTTCCACCCCAATTATAAATCACATTGTTTATAAAGTTTACGAGTTCTGTTGAAGCACTGTTGGTATAACGACTTCCGCAAAAACGCGGATTACGGCTGTCGTGAAAAGCGAGGATATTATGATGAAAAGTCGCAGGTTGACCACCCCAGATTCCGCCATAGCCATGTGCACCTTTGGAATGAACAGAGTTCCGCATACTTTCAGCCATAATACACCATTGTAAACTAAAACGTTTATTGTCGTAAAACGATGAGCATTCATCAATATTCCAACTCATAGAACAATGGTCAATAATAACATCAGTCATATCACGTCCCCAAATAGCATCAGCACCATCCCAACTATATGCTGTATTACCTGCCAACTTGTCGGCTTCGGCAGCCTCATCACCCATTCTGAAACGCATAAAACGGATAATCACATTATTTGCCTGAAGCACAACGGAATAATTTTTCAAACAAATTCCATCACCCGGAGCACTTTGCCCGGCAATGGTCAGATTGGCATTTTTTATTCGAAGTTCGGAAGTCAAAGGAATTAGACCGGCCACTTTAAACATGATAGTTCGAGCGCCGGATTGCTCAATCGCCCAACGTAATGTTCCTACAGTTCCGTCGTCTGTTAGTTTGGTAACATAAAGAATTATACCTCCACGGCCACCAGTTGTGTACATTCCATCGCCTTCGGCTGTGGGGAAAGCTGGAGTTTGAGCCTGAACAGTAGCCAAAAAAAATATTAAAACCAGAAAGAATATATTTTTCATTTTTCTATTTTTTCAACAAAACACTAAGCATGATAAATGGTCCTACAGCTTTCGGATCGTTCTCGCGCTTTGGCTCTGAAATATAGTACTGATAACTTCCATCGCGATAACGGGGTTCGCCTCCCAGACCGGCAACAGAACATACATCGGTCAATGAAATTGTTCCATCAGGATTTTCTCTTATAAACTTTTTCACAAACTGATCGTAGGCTTTACGGCCTTTTTCTAAATATTCTTTAGGCAAATACCCTTTTTGGGCACCTTTCACCCAGGTATAAATAAACATGGCAGAACCGGATGATTCCACATAATTCCCTTCTGCCCCCACCTTATCGGTCACTTGATACCACATTCCGGTTTGGGGGTCGCGGTACTTTTCTAGCGAGTGACTCAATCCAGTCAGTATTTTAATAATTTCAGGACGTTTGGGGTGGTCTTTTGGCAAATAATCAAGCACATCTACCATTGCCATCATATACCAACCCATACTGCGGCTCCAGAAATTAGGTGAACAGCCCGTTCCGGGATTCGACCACTTTTGTTGGCGGCTTTCATCCCAACCGTGATAATACAGTCCTGTTTTGGGGTCGTAACTGTGTTTTGCCATTGTGAGAATCTGATTGGCCACCTCATCAAAAAGTTCTTTCTCACCAAAGCGATACCCGTATTCTGCAAGGTAAGGGGAAGCCATATAGATACCATCGAGCCACATTTGGTTGGTATAGATTTTCTTATGCCAGAATCCTCCTTCGCTCGTACGTGGATGGGTTTTCATTTGATTACGAAGCAAATCCATCGCTTTTTTCAGCTTTTCTTCTTTGGTTTTGGCATACAGGTCGAAGAGTATTTTGCCTGTATTGAGCTTGTCGATGTTATAATCCTGAAGCTTATAGCCAGTTATGCTCCCATCCGCAGCAATAATCGTATCGGTATAAGTTTTCACGTAATTGAAATATTTAGGTTCAGCAGTCTTCCTCCAAACCATGTAGATGCTTTGAAGTTCAAGACCGTTGCAGTAATCCCATTTGGGCTTTTTGGCAAAGTCGGTCATCCAGCTTTCGGGCATTCGTTTTATTTCCGAATCGGCCATCCAAATTGAATAGGGTTTTGCTGCCGAAATCAATTCCGCGAAAACAATTGAAAGCACAAATAGAGCTGGTTTTAATCTGATTTTTGACATGATATTAATTTTATGGTATTTACAAACTTTATCAGATGCAAATTTGCAGATTTTTTATGAAATGAGAGGGGAAAAATTGATTTTTAATGGGTAATTTTCGGAAATAAAAGACAATTATCCTATCAAAAAACAAAACATATAGAAAAGTCAACGAATTAATTAAAAAAATCAGTTGACTTTTCTATATAAAAACAGTATAATCAACACATTTCCTACTTTTTGAATACAATTTCTTTTTGGTTAATCTGCTCGGAATACTGAACCAGATTCTTGTTTACGGTAGTTAGAGGTAAGGAAATGTTTTTTGTTTTATCCCCTGTTATAACAAACGGTTGTTTCAAATCTGAAGGATATTTGAGATCAGAGGCATTGAAATTCTTTACATTATTCAGTTTAAAAGCCGGACCCTGAGCAGGAATTACTGTTACATTTTTGAGGTTTATTCCATCTGACTCCACAATTTCTGCACCTAATTTAGCTGATATTGTTGCATTTTCAACATTTATATTCGAAATATTCATTTCGGGCAATCCATTGAAAAACATGGCACGACGAGCGTTGTTGGACACCAGATTTTTTACATATATATTTCGGAAACAAGGAGTTGTTTCATCTGCTATTACTTCAGTAGCAACAGTCTGTGACTTGTCTTTATTTAAGACAAGATCCTCACTTGCAGAGCGTCCACCGTAATACAAATCGAATAAAAACGAATCGTTTACGATGTTAAACATATAGATATTACTTACATATATGTTTTCAACGACACCACCACGTCCGCGTGTACTCTTAAACCGTAGCCCTGTATCGGTTCCTATAAACTGACAATTGGTTACTGAAATATTTCGTACACCTCCCGACATTTCACTACCAACCACAAAACCACCATGTCCCTGAAATACCTTGCAATTATCAACAATTACATTTTCAGTTGCTTTTCCTCTTTTCCTGCCTTCAGCATCTTTACCAGATTTAATACAAATAGCGTCATCACCCACATCCAATGTGCTATTAATAATCAATGCATTTTTGCAAGATTCCAGATCAATTCCATCTCCATTTTGTGCATAAGCAGGATTCTTAACAAAAACTTCATCAATAATCACATTCTCACATAGTAAGGGATGGATATTCCAGTTTGGTGAATTTTCAAACAACACTCCCCGTAACATGAGATTTTTACAACTAATAAAACTAATCATTACCGGTCTTAGAAAATCTTTAATATCTTCCCACTGTTGATCTGTCAGATTGGCTTGTGGCACATTAGTCTTGCTCAATTTCTCTCCTTTCATAAATTTCTCAGATGGATACCAGGTCGATTTTTCAATTATGCCTCCGTTTGAAGTTAACTTCAACCATTCCGATTCAGTTACTTTGTTTTTCTTCAACGCCCTCCATACCTGACCGGAACCATCGATCGTACCCTCACCGGTTATGGAGATATTTTGTAAATTTTGTCCACTGACAGGTGATTGACATCTACGAGTTTCCTGCCCTTCGTAATTTGCATTTACAATAGGATATTGTGAAATATCAGTAGTAAATAAAATTAACGCACCTTTTTCAAGATGAAGATCGATATTTGAACAGAAAACAATCGGACCAGTTAGCCACACTCCGGATGGAACTATCAGATGTCCACCACCCTTTGCTGAAAGTGATTTCATTGCTTTCGCAAAAGCATCAGTATTAAGTACCAGCCCATCACCAATTCCTCCGTAAATAGTTATATTTTCTTCAAGTTTAGGTATAACAGGCTCTGAAACATAATCCATTTTGAACGGAAGAATCTGATACAGATAATCGTATTTATAATTAACAGAAAAGGTATCAATAAAAATACCGGAAATGAATAAAATGGCTAATGAAAACTTTTTAAACAACATCATATTATTAAAATTAAATTTTGAAATATCGGAAAATATATTTTCGCAGAAAACAAGCACTGCAAAATTGCTAGTTTTTTTGATACTAAAAGGTCACAAATTGGTCGATTAATTGCAGTTTTTGGTAAAAGTGATTTTAATAAGTATTTTTATGAATAATGAATTGTATATTTGTTTATTATTATCAATCAACAAAAAAATCAATAGAAAGAGAAGGTTATTTTGTTGATAATATGACTTTTAAATATCTGTTATTATGAAACGTTTTTTTGTTGTAAGCATTTTTCTTGCTGTCATTATAATTGTATTCGGACGCACATTCACTCAGTTTTCTCATTATTCCATCAAAGAAGGTCTTTCTGAAATTAATGTTCAAAGCATTTTGCAAGATAAAAAAGGACAAATGTGGTTTGCTACATTCGATGGACTAAATAAATTTAATGGATACACTTTTAAAACCTACAAAACAAATCCTGGACAGTTATCAGGTCTCGAAAATTACAGAATTATAAGAATTAAAGAAGACCAAAAAGGATATTTGTGGGTACAAACATACGATGATCATATCTATCAATTTGACATTCAAACAGAGACTTTTTTGCAGGTTCCGCAGTGTCAGAAAGAATTTGCAGATTACAAAGTAAGGTTCAAAAACATGTATACTCTGGATGATGGTTCAGTATGGCTTGCAGGTGATGACGATGGGTGTTTTAAAGTAACGTACGATGCCGAAAATCATTTATCTATTATTCAATTTAATAAAAATAACGATTTACTTACTTCAAACAAGATAAATTCTATATATCTTGACTCGAAAAGAAACACCTGGATATTAACCTCTAATGGCGTTAATTTACTTAAGCCAAAAAGCAATAAACCCATAAAACTTTTACAAGAAAAGGAAAATGGTGCATTTTTATCAATTCTTGAAAACCAGAATTACATCTGGTTAGGTGGAGAACATGGTAAACTAAGGTATTATGATTTACAAGAGGAATCGTTCGAAGTCTTAATGATTCCTTGTCCTTCAGATATTATTGCCATAAAAAAAATAACCAAAGATGAACTTTTTTTTCTTTCAAATCACAACGGATTCTTTATTTACAACACCGTTAACCAGCATTTAACTGCCTTCAATAAATCAAATGGTTCTGGATTGATTGACGACAATTTCTTTTCTTGTCGGTTGGATAAATACCATAATATGTGGTTGGAAAGTGCAAACCCCAATGCTGTTTATTTTCAAATCGGAGGTCACAAGATAACAAATTTCTTTATAAAACCCGATCGCACAAGTCTGTTTGCTCCAAATCCAAGTTTTCTGTTTAACGAAGATGTTTCAGGAAATATATGGGTACAACCCCGTTTTGGAAATTTTTGTCGATTCAATCCTGTAACGAATAAACTTGATTATTTCTATAATGACCCGGACTCACCTGACAAACGGTTTTCAAGCCAAATTCATTCTCTTTATTCTGATCGACAGGGTAATTTGTGGGTTTGCCCTTATTCGCGCGGCATTGAAAAGATAGTTTTCAGTGAGTCTCCATTTCGTTTTGTTAAACCCTATCCCTCGGAAATAAGCTCAGCGGGTAATGAAATCAGAGCTATTTATCAGGATAATGATAACCGTATATGGGCTGGTGCAAAAAATGGTATTATAACTATCTATGATGAAAATTTCAACAAAATCGGAGTTTTGGGATCTGATGGCAAAATTAATGAATCAATTCCTCTCAAGGCATCCGTATATGCTATCACGGGTGATAAATCAGGAAATATTTGGTTGGGCTCTAAAGGTGATGGGTTGTTTCTACTTTCAAAAATAGGAAATGGACATAATATCCGATATAAAATTAATCACTATACATATAATGCCAATGATATTTACAGTTTGAGTTCCAATAACGTTTACTCTATTTTCGAAGACCATTTAAACCGAATATGGATTGCAACCTATGGTGGGGGACTTAATCTGCTTGAAATTCAGGGTAATGAAATACGATTTATAAGTGCAAGAAATAAGCTAAAGAATTATCCCATCGACGAGTGTTTTCGGTCCAGATTTATAACCGAAAATAAAAAAGGTCAGTTACTTATTGGAACCACTGGTGGTTTGGTTGTTTTTCAAGCCGATGGGAAGAAACCGGAAGATATTAATTTCTACAAATACACCCATATACCTGGTGATAAGGAGACCTTGAGTGGAAACGATGTTTATTCTATTCTTCCTGCAAGTGATGGAAAACTCTATCTGGCAATTTTTGGAGGTGGAATTAATGTTCTAAACGACGGGTTCGACTTTAGCAAAAGGAATCAAATCAAGTCATTTCAGATTGAAACAGGTATTCCATCCAATATCATTTTTACCCTGAAAGAAGATATTAAGGGCAATATCTGGTTCACAACACAAACTGAAATTGGAAAATTCAATCCCAAAAATCAACAATTCAATACTTATTCTCCCTTAAACGATAATCCATATGTTTTTGTTGAAGCAGCCATATGCTCAACCAGAAAGGGAGAATTTGCTTATGGAACCAGTGAAGGTTTTGTGAGTTTTAATCCACAAAAGGCTGTTAAGAGCAGTTTCATTCCCCCTATTGTACTCACGAATTTCCATCTTTTCAATAAAGAAGTAGAAGTGGGGGTTGAAGGCTCACCTCTAAAGAAAGTAATTGATGAAACAAAAGAACTGGTTTTAACGCATAAACAAAATATTTTTTCGATAAGTTTTGCAGCACTGGATTATACCAATCCGCAAAACATACAGTATGCTTATAAACTCGATGGTCTTGAAAAAGACTGGAACTACGTACACGATCAGCGCATCGCTACTTACACCAACATACCGAAAGGGAAATACATTTTTCGGGTAAAGTCTACCAATGCCGATGGAGTTTGGGTTGAGAATGAACGGAATATGTTAATTATAAAAGAGCCATCCTTTTGGGAATCGGTATGGGGCTATATGTTTTATACGCTCATTTTTCTTGGGTTAGTTGCTTTAGCAATCTATATTTTGTACACTTTTTTCCGACTAAGAACTGATGTAGAAGTTGAGCACCGGATGGTTACTACTCAACACCCAATAAAATTGGTCAATAGTTGTTTGCCATGGCAAGGAT
>JBAWXD010000030.1:0-25875 GCA_037144275.1 Paludibacter sp.
ATCACCCCCTCTTTCTCGTCTTTTTTTTAGTATTCTTACACCATAAATGAGACGAATAAATCCCTTATATATTTTATTATTTTTTACCCTTCAACTGTTTGCTCAACAGCCCGACTGGGAAAATCATCATATATTGCAAATCAACCGCGAACCTGCGCGGGCTGCTTTTATTGGCTATCGCAATGTGGTTGGTGGCGCGTCGTTGACGTTGAATGGTTTGTGGAAGTTTCACTGGTCACCAACACCGGAAGGACGTGTCTTCGACTTTTTTTTAACCAGTTTCAATGACAAGGACTGGAAAAACTTTCCTGTTCCGGCAAACTGGGAAGTGAATGGCTACGGAACACCCATTTATGTGTCGTCCGGCTATCCTTTTAAAATCGACCCACCTCGTGTGACAAGCACACCACCCGAAAAATACACAGCTTTCAAAGAACGCAACCCGGTTGGCGAATACCGTCGTTCATTCATTTTACCTGTCGAATGGAAATCGGACGGTCAGGTCTTTTTGCGTTTCGATGGTGTGCAAAGCGCATTTTATGTGTGGGTAAATGGTCAGAAAGTGGGCTACAGTCAGGGAAGCATGGAACCTTCTGAATTCAACGTGACTCCGTTCCTCATTGCCGGACAAAACCAGATTGCCGTGGAAGTGTACAAATACTGCGACGGTTCTTACCTCGAAGATCAGGATATGTGGCGCATGGGTGGTATTCAGCGCGATGTTACACTTTATCATACACCTGATATCCGTATTGCCGACTTGCAAATCAGAACATTACCCGATAAAAAGTACGAGAATTTCACCTTGGAAATTGACCCCAAACTTTCGGTTTACGGTACAGCAACCGGTAAAAACTATAAAGTACGTGCTATTATCGACCAATTTCTAGATATTACTGCCGATGCCGCATCTATCCTGAATCTTGAGCATAAAGCTGCCCTGATGAACGAATGGAATCCACAACGTGGACCACGAAAAACGGGTAGATTAAAAGCAGAAATTAAAAATCCATTAAAATGGACGGCTGAAACCCCTAATTTATACACGCTGAATATATCACTGGAAGACAGTACCGGAAAAGTAGTTGAGCGTGTTCGTCAGCGCATCGGTTTTCGGTCGGTGGAAATCAAAGCCGGACAAATGCTGGTGAATGGAAAACCGATTCGTTTTCGGGGTGTAAACCGACACGAACATGAGCCAAAGACAGGTAAAGTGATGACTGAGACCATGATGCTGAAAGATATTTTGTTGATGAAACAAGCCAATATCAATGCGGTGCGAACTTGTCATTATCCAAACCTGACCCGCTGGTACGAATTGTGCGACTCGCTGGGTTTGTATGTAATGGACGAAGCTGACATCGAAGAACATGGCTTGCGTGGCACGTTGGCTTCTGACCCTGAATGGGCTCCGGCTTTCCTTGACCGTGCTATCCGTATGGCAGAACGTGATAAAAATCATCCCTCGATCGTGATGTGGAGTCTTGGAAATGAAGCTGGTTACGGACCAAACTTTGCAGCTTGCTCGGCATGGCTCAAAGATTTTGACCCGACACGCCCGATACATTACGAAGGTGCTCAGGGACTGAACGATGAACCCGATCCAGCAACGGTTGATGTCATCAGCCGTTTTTATCCGCGTGTTCAACAAGAATATTTAAACCCGGGTATGTCGCCAAAAGGTGATACTGAACGCCCCGAAAATGCACGTTGGGAGCGATTGCTCGATATTGCAAACCGCACAAACGATACTCGTCCCGTAATGACCAGTGAATATGCCCACGTAATGGGTAATGCCGGTGGAAACCTGCAGGAATATTGGGACGAAATGAATTCCAATAAACGGATGTTGGGTGGTTTTATCTGGGAATGGGCCGACGAAAGTTTGTATAAAACACTTCTGAATGGTAAAACACAGGTTTCGTATGGTGGCGATTTTGGTGATGTGCCGAATTTAAAAGCATTCTGCATCAAAGGTATTGTTACCGGCGAGCGCGAAACCACGCCTAAATACTGGGAAGTAAAAAAGGTATATCAACCGCTTGCTATTCAGAAACAGAATGATAAACTGTTGATTATAAACAGAAATCACCATATCGATTTATCTCAATATCGTTGCCTTTGGACAATGACTGTTGATGGAGTTCCCCTCTCCTTGGGGAGAGGGGTTAGGGGTGAGGTCAAGGGTGAAATAACTCTACCAGCAATTTCGCCCGGTGACAGTGCTTTGATTGATTGCCCAAGAATCAACAAGCAAAAAACAGGAGCGGATATTCTGTTGAATATTAGTGTTGTTTTGAAAAATAACACCGTTTGGGCGAAAGCAGCTCATGAAGTGGCTTGGGAGCAATTTTGTATTCAGGAAGGAAACTTGCTGAAGAAAGAAATTGAGAATAAAGGCAATTTGAAAATAGCAGAAATAAACAATACCTTGAATGTTTCAGGAAAAGCATTTTCGACATCGTGGGATACAAAAACCGGCAGCCTGAAATCATTGATTTATAACGGCAGGGAAATGCTGGCAAGTTCTGTCGGATTTGAAAATCAACCCCTTGTTCAGGTTTTTCGTGCCCCAACCGATAACGACAAAGGCTTTGGAAACTGGCTTGCCAAAGACTGGAAACTACAAGGACTGGATTCACCCAAAGTGACTCTTGATTCGGTTCGTAATTTTATCCTAAAAGATGGTGCTTTGGTGTTGGAAGTCCACAAAACCAATCAGTATAAAAACGGAAAAGTGACCGCCAATTTTGTTTATACAGTTACCGCTGATGGGCAAATTGATGTAGAAATAAAGTTCAATCCAATCGGTACATTGCCCGAGTTGCCTCGTCTTGGTATTGCATTGGCACTTAATCCTGAGTTGGAAAGTTTTGCGTGGTACGGTGAAGGTCCGTGGGAAAATTACCCCGACCGCAAAAGTTCAGCAACAATTGCTTTATGGAAAAGTACTGTTACCGAACAGATTTTCCATTATCCTCGTCCTCAGGAAACAGGAAATCGTGAAGATATTCGCTATTTGACATTGAAAAATACCAAAGGACAAGGAATTCAGGTTTCGGCAGTGGAAAAAACATTTTCAGCTTCAGCATTGCATTTTGCCGTTAATGATTTGGCAAGCGAAGCACACGATTGCAACCTCATTCCTCGTAAAGAAGTGATTTTGAACCTTGAATGTGCTGTGCTGGGACTTGGAAACAGCAGTTGCGGTCCGGGAGTATTGAAAAAATATGCCATTAAGAAGAAAGAACACACATTGCATGTGAGGATTAAAGCCCCCTAAATCCCCCGAAGGGGGACTTAAAGAGCTGCAAAATCATAAAACAAATTTAATTAAAATACTATTTAGAATTCCCCCTTTGGGGGAAGAAAAGGGGGCTTTATGGAAAAAGTTTTACGTGGAATAGTTCCACCATTAGTTACGCCATTAATTGACAACGACACAATTGATGATGCTGGTCTTGAACGTCTTGTCGAACATGTCATTGATGGTGGCGTGAGCGGTGTATTTATCCTTGGCACAACCGGCGAAGCGCAAAGTATCAGTTTTGAGCTTCGCTACGAAATGATAAAAAAAACAGCTCGCATCGTAAATAAACGTTTGCCTTTGCTGGTAGGAATCTCAGACACATCGCTGGTTGACAGTGTTTCGCTGGCTAAACTGGCTGCCGATTTTGGTGCGGATGCGGTGGTTTCTGCCCCACCCTACTATTTTGCAACCGCACAACCGGAGCTGGCAGAATATTACGAGCAACTGATTCCGCAACTGGAACTGCCTATTTATCTGTACAATATGCCAACGCATACCAAAGTTTCGTTTGCACCTTCGACCATTCGTCGCATTGCCGAAAACGAAAAAGTGATTGGATTCAAAGACAGTTCGGCTAACGGTGGATACTTTCAGTCGGTGATGCACGAAATGCGCGATCGTCCCGACTTCTCATTATTCGTAGGTCCGGAAGAAATGATGGCCGAATCGGTATTGATGGGTGCTCACGGTGGTGTAAATGGCGGTGCTAATATGTTTCCGAAATTGTATGTAGCTTTGTACAATGCTGCTGTTGCCAAAGATGTGGATAAAGTGCGTGAATTGCATGCCAAAGTAATGCAAATCAGTGCATCGATTTATAATGTTGGAAGCTACGGTTCCAGCTATTTGAAAGGCGTAAAAGCAGGCTTGTCGGTGCTGGGTATCTGCAACGACTTTTTGGCTGCTCCGTTCAATAAATTCGATGCCGCTCATAAGGATAAAATCCGTGCGGCAATTGAAGCATTAGAATTATAATCTTATCTTTTCAACTTTCCCAAAATTTAAACTTTGGGAAAGTTGCCTTTAAATCTATTGTCTATTATCTATTATCTTGGTTCCTGGCTCTAATATCTAATGAAAAATAAACTCTATCCCTGGCTTGTAGTGGCTCTGCTGTGGTTTGTAGCATTGCTCAACTACCTCGACCGTCAAATGCTTTCCACCATGAAACCGTCGATGATGGCTGACATTCACGAGTTGGTTTCGGCTGAAAATTTCGGTCGGTTGATGGCTGTTTTCCTATGGATTTATGCCCTAATGAGTCCTATTTCGGGTATAATTGCCGACCGGTTGAACCGTAAATGGATGATCGTGGGTAGTTTGTTTGTGTGGTCGGCGGTAACCTTGCTGATGGGTTATGCGCATACTTACGATCAGGTGTATTGGTTGCGGGCGTTGATGGGCATTAGCGAGGCATTTTACATACCTGCCGGACTGTCGCTCATAGCCGATTATCACGACGGGAAAACGCGCTCTATCGCTATCGGTATTCATACTACCGGCATTTACCTCGGGCAGGCTTTTGGAGGATTTGGTGCCACCATTGCCGATCATTTTTCGTGGCAATCTACCTTTCATGGTTTTGGGCTGGTAGGCGTTGTGTATAGTTTGGTGCTGATTTTATTTTTAAAAGAAAAGAAAGGCTACAATGTTGAAACGGCCAAACAAAGTTCGGTTTTGAAAGAATTTGCTGTTTCGTTGAAAGGCTTGGGCATATTATTGGGAAATATTTCTTTCTGGGTAATTCTCTTTTATTTTTCAGCGCCAAGTTTACCGGGTTGGGCTACCAAAAACTGGTTACCTACTTTACTTTCCGAAAGTTTGCATCTACCAATGGCTGAAGCTGGCCCGATAGCTACCGTGACTATGGCAATGGCTTCATTTGCAGGTGTTTTGATTGGTGGTTTTCTTTCCGACAAATGGGTGCAAAAAAATCTCAAAGGACGAATTTATACCGGCGTAATAGGCTTGTCGCTCACCATTCCGGCATTGGTGTTGCTCGGTTACGGGCATAGCTACCTGACTGTGTTGGGTGGTGCGCTTTGTTTTGGACTTGGATTTGGTATGTTCGATGTGAATAACATGCCTATCCTATGCCAGTTCGTTTCGCCACGCTACCGTGCTACGGGTTACGGATTGATGAATTTGGTGGGAATTGCATCGGGAGCCATCATTACCGGATTTTTAGGCAAAACGGTGGATGCCGGAAATCTGGGAAAAAACTTCGCCATGCTTGCTGTGGTTATTGTAGTTACTATTGTATTGCAACTAACTGCTTTGAAGCCCAAAACTATCAATATGACTGAATAGTTTTTTGAACGCAAATTACGCAAATAAACACAAATCAGATTTATATATTGAAATTTGCGACAATTTGCGTAATTTGCGTTCAAAATAAAAGATGCATGAATAAGAATTATCAATCAATGACAGAGCAAGTTATCGCTCTGTCCAAAGACGTAGCTGCTTACATAAATCGCGAAAGCCTGAATTTTTCGCTGGATAAAGTAGAAACCAAAAGTAAAAATGACTTTGTTTCGTATGTTGATCAGGAAGCCGAGAAATTTCTGGTAAAAAGACTCAGGGAAATCGTTCCTGAAGCCGGTTTCGTAACCGAAGAAGGAACAACCGAAAAAGCCAAAGGCGAAGATTACTTGTGGATTATCGATCCGCTCGATGGCACTACCAATTTTATTCATGGCTCTACACCTTATGCTATCAGCATTGCATTATCCTATAAAAATGAAATTGTAGTCGCAGTTATTCACGAAATTACCCGTGCTGAAACCTTTTATGCATGGAAAGGCAGCAAATCATATCTGGATGGAACCGAAATTCAGGTTTCAAAAGTCGACAAACTGGCTGATGCACTGATTGTTTTTGGCCGTCCCCACCATTACATGGATCGCTATCCGGAATTACTTGCTTCTGTTGATTATTTCATGAAAAATACTCACGGTTTGCGTTTAAGTGGTTCAGCAGCAGTTGATCTGGCTTATGTGGCTTGTGGACGTTACGATGGACGCTACGAATTTAACCTCAAGCCCTGGGACATTGCTGCTGGAGTGCTTATCATCCAAAATGCGGGTGGTTTTGTTAGTGATTTTAAGGGCGAAAACAAGCATTTTGAAAATGGAATGGTTTTGGCTGCAAATGCAGGAATTTATGAAGAGTTGAAAGAGAAAATCGGGGAGATATTCAGCTAAAATGGGGTACAAAACCAATTATTTTTCGTCTTACATAACAGTTTTTTCCATTTAATCTCGTTGAGTATGATTCGTATAAAATTCCTTTTTCCGGTCGTTCTGGCAATACTTTCTCTAAGTTTGTTTGCTCAAAAAAACAGTTCACTTACCGAACGTATTTACCTTTCCGGTCACGGTTGCGACGATATGAAACAATGGGATTTCTTTTGCAGCGAGGGCATGAATGCAGGCAAATGGACTAAAATCGGCGTTCCATCCTGTTGGGAAACGCAAGGTTTTGGAACGTATCAATACGGTATGCGCTGGTATGGCAAGGCTTTTCCCGAAGGTGTGGCTAACGAAAAAGGGATGTATAAATACGAGTTTGACGTGCCCGAAGCGTGGCGCACCAAACAGGTTTACCTTACTTTCGAAGCCTCGATGACCGATACCGAAGTGAAAATAAACGGACAAAAGGCAGGCGAAATGCATCAGGGTGCATTTTACCGTTTTTCATACAATATCACCGGACGGGTAAATTATGGGAAGATGAACCTTCTTGAAGTCACCGTAAGCAAGGAAAGTGCCAATTCGGGTGTCAATCTGGCCGAACGCCGTGCCGATTACTGGAACTTTGGCGGTATTTTCCGCCCTGTTTTTCTGGAGGTAAAACCCGCTAACCACATTTCGCAACTCAGCATTGATGCTAAATCCGATGGCACTTTTAATGCTAATTGTTACATGAACCGCGCACTGGAAGATGTAAGCATTAGAACCGTTTTGCTTGATGCTAAAGGAAATAAAGTTGCCGAAAACGTTAGTCCGGTGAAAGCCGCTGCCGACTGGACTTCGGTACAATTCAGCTTAAAAAATCCTGCCTTGTGGACTGCCGAAACACCGAACCGCTACACGGTTCAGGTTTCATTACTGGCAAGTGACGGAACCGTTTTACATCAAATTTCTGAAAAATTCGGTTTTCGTACCGTGGAAGTTCGTCCTTCTGATGGCTTGTATATTAACGGTACCAAAGTGCTGATTAAAGGGGTGAACCGCCACAGTTTCCGTCCCGAAAGTGGCCGAACATTATCCAAAGTTAAAAATATTGAAGACGTTCTGCTGATTAAAAGCATGAATATGAATGCGGTGCGTTTGTCGCATTATCCTGCCGATCCGGAATTTCTGGATGCTTGCGATTCGTTGGGACTGTATGTCGAAAATGAACTGGGTGGCTGGCACGGACATTATGACAGCACCGTTGGCGTAAAACTGGTAAAAGAAATGGTAGAGCGTGACGTAAATCATCCTTCTGTTATTTGGTGGAGCAATGGTAACGAAGGTGGCTGGAATACAGAACTCGACGGAGAATTTTCCAAATATGATCTTCAAAAACGTCCGCTTATTCATCCTCAGGGCAATTTTGGCGGCTTCGAGACCATGCATTACCGCTCCTATGGCGAGTCGCAGGAATATATGCGCAAAGCGGAAATTTTTATGCCAACTGAGTTTCTGCATGGCTTGTACGATGGCGGTCACGGTGCCGGACTGTACGATTATTGGGAAATGATGCGCAAACATCCACGTTGTGCCGGTGGTTTCCTTTGGGATTTGGCCGACGAGGGACTTAAACGCTTGGACTTGAATGGTATCATTGACAATCAGGGCAATTGGGCTGCCGATGGCATTGTGGGGCCGCATTTCGAAAAAGAAGGCAGCTATTTTACTATAAAACAGATTTGGTCGCCGATGCAGCTGATGGAAAAAAACATCGACCGGAATTTTAATGGGATTTTTACTCTCGAAAACCGCTACGATTTTCTGAATACAAATACCTGCAAATTTGTATGGAAGCAGGTAAAATTTCCATCACTAAGCGATGAAAAAGGAAAAATAACGGTTTTGAAACAAGGAGAAGCAGCAGGATTAGATATTGCTGCGCATTCAACCGGCAAACTGAATTTGAATACAACCATAGATCCACAGGCAGAAGCCTTGTATCTTACAGCTATCGATTACCGGGGCGAAGAATTGTGGCGCTGGTCGTTTCAACTTCCTTCGGTTCAAAAAGAAATTGCGGCTAATGGAGCAACAGCTGTTTCAGAAAAAACCGACGACAAACTTATTGTTACTGCAGGAAATATTGTTTATACCTTCAGTGCCAAAAATGGAGAATTGAAAGCTGTTTCGGTAAATGGAAAAAAAATCAGCTTTGCCAACGGACCTCGCTTTGTAGCTGCCCGTCGTGCCGACCGTTCGCTGGATCAGTTCTATAACCACGACGATGAGCAGGCAAAATCGAAAGAACGTACTTATACTGAATGGACTGATGCAGCCGTTTTTAAAGGATTTGATGTAAAACAGAGCGAAAACAACCTGATTATAACTGCCAATTACAAACTTGGGAATCTGGATAAAGCGCAGTGGACCATTGTTCCGGACGGAACATTGACACTGGATTATAGCTATAATTTCAGTGCGGTAGTCGATCTGATGGGTGTGAAATTTGATTATCCCGAAGAAAAAATGCAGCATAAACGTTGGTTGGGAGCTGGTCCGTATCGCGTTTGGCAAAACCGCACACAAGGTCCTGTTTATGACCTTTGGGAAAACGATTATAACGACCCGATTCCGGGTGAATCATTTGCTTATCCTGAATTTAAAGGCTATTTTGCCAATGTTAGTTGGATGAATCTGAAAACTTCGGAAGGTGAAATTAGTATTAGCAACGAAACGCCTAATAGTTACGTGGGAATCTATGAACCTCGTGACGGACGTGATAAATTGCTTTACACGTTGCCCAAAACTGGCATTTCCATTTTGAATGTAATTCCTGCAGTTCGCAACAAGGTGAATTCCTCTGATCTGAACGGCCCCTCGGCTCAACCGAAATGGGTGGATGGAGTGTATAAAGGAAAAATAGTATTGAAGTTCAGCCCCCCTGCCCCCCAAAGGGGGGTTCTGAAACAGTAATTTTTATAATTTTCAATTAAATTTGCTGTAATGATAAGAGTACAGTTTCTCCAGATTTTTAAATGTCTTCTCTCTAAATCCCCCCTTTGGGGGGTGGGGGGGCTTTTACTCTTATCTATTTCTGTATTTTCCCAATCTTCTCTTTACGAAAACTTCAAAAACCCACCCGCCGAGGCCAAGCCCTGGACATTTTGGTACTGGATGCACGGAGCAGTTTCGAAAGAAGGCATTCGGGCAGATCTCAAAGCCATGCATGAGATTGGGCTCGGTGGTGCTTACCTGATGCCGATTCGGGGTGTGGAAGGCTCTACTTATTCGCATCGGGTCAATCAACTGACGCCCGAATGGTGGGAGATGGTGCGTTATAGTTTTCAAATAGCTGATAGTTTGGGGTTGAAAATGGGAATGCATATTTCCGACGGTTTCGCACTGGCTGGTGGACCGTGGATAAAACCGGTAGAATCCATGCAGAAAGTTGTTTTCACCGATACCATTATCAAAGGAGGCAAAATTGTCAACCTTCAGCTTCGTCAGCCTGAAACTATTCAGAATTATTACGAGGACATTGCCGTTTATGCGATACCACTTTCGGAAGTCCCCTATAGGGGATTTAGGGGCAATATTAGTTCCAATAATCCGGACGATTCAATCCCATTTTCTATTCCCAACAAAGATTTTAAGGCCACGAATCCTTGCTACATCCAATATACTTTTGAAAAACCGTTTACGCTTCGAACCATTGAAATTACGCCAATAGGCAACAATATTCAATCGCAACGATTAGCAGTTTCGGCAAGTGACGACGGAATCAATTTCCGACTGATTAAACAGCTTGTACCACCTCGTCAAGGGTGGCAAAATACCGGTTTTAATACCACCTTTTCTATTCCGGCTACAAAGGCAAAGTATTTCCGCCTTTCGTGGACGCCTGAAGGTTCTGAGCCCGGAAGCGAAGAACTGGATGCTGCCAAGTGGAAACCTACATTGAAAATTAAAGCTATTCGACTGAGTTCAGAAGCGCGGATCAATGGTTGGGAAGGTAAAGCCGGATTAGTTTGGCGTATTGCCAACGAAACAACTGCTCAGGAAATTTCAGTAAAAGAATGTGTTCCAATGAATAAAGTTCTGAATCTGACTGCTTATTTTAAAGATGGAAATCTGACCTGTAAACTTCCGCGCGGCAATTGGCGAATTGTGCGCATGGGACATACCTCTACCGGACTAACCAATGCTACAGCAGGCGGTGGTAAAGGTTTGGAGTGCGATAAATTTTCTGAAAAGTCTGTTCAAAAGCAATTCGATAATTGGTTTGGAGCTGCATTTAGTAAAACTGATTCAGCTTTGGCTCATCGAGTACTTAAATTCATGCATATCGATAGTTGGGAATGTGGTAGTCAGAACTGGAGCAGCAATTTTGCAGCAGAGTTTCAATCTCGTCGTGGTTACGAATTAATGCCCTACTTACCCTTGTTAGCTGGATTTCCGATTGAAAGCGTTAAGAAATCGGAACAGGTTTTGCGAGATGTGCGTACCACCATTGCCGAATTGGTAAACGATGTGTTTTTCACGGTGATGCAGAAAAATGCCAAAGCCTACGGTTGCGAAACGTCGGCCGAATGTGTGGCACCCACTATGGTGAGCGACGGCATGTTGCATTTCAAAACCGTGGACCGGCCGATGGGCGAATTCTGGCTGAAAAGTCCGACACACGACAAACCCAACGATATGCTCGACGCCATCAGCGGCGCACATATTTACGGAAAAAACATCATTCAATCCGAGAGTTTTACACAGCTTCGCACCAACTGGGACGAAGATCCGGCTATGCTGAAACCTGTTCTCGACCGCAATTTCGCATTGGGAATCAACAAGCTTTTCTTCCACGTTTTTGTACACAATCCGTACACAGACAAAGCTCCCGGAACGACCCTCGACGGCATCGGCACTTATTTTCAACGTGACCAAAGCTGGTGGAAACCGGGCAAAGCTTTTGTCGATTATGTGGCACGCTGTCAGGCTTTGCTGCAATATGGCCATCCGGTGACTGACCTGGCTGTTTTTAGTGGCGAAGAAATTCCACGCAGGGCTTTAACTCCCGACAAACTGGTGACCATCTTACCCGGAATTGTTGGCAAAGAGCGTGTAGAAAGTGAGCAGAAACGCCTTGCAAACACCGGGCAGCCGATGTGCGAAATGCCAGCCGGGGTCAACCATTCAGCCAATATTCTGAAAGCCGAAGACTGGATTAATCCACTAAATGGCTATACCTACGATTCGTTCAACAAAGATGCGCTTTTACATCTGGCAAAAGCAAGAAACGGCGGTATGCAATTGGGCGACAGTACCATCTACAAAGCAGTAATTTTTCCTAAAGGAAGTTATACTTCGGCCGAAACAATTGCCAAAACTGAAGAGCTTAAACGTGCCGGAGTTGCAGTTTTTGATGCGGGACTAAAAGGTTCGCCGGGTTTCGAACCCGATGTTCGGGTTCCTGCCAACATAGCCTGGACACACCGCTCAGGCGAAATCGGCGATATTTATTTTATCAGCAATCAGGAAAATGTAACACGGAATTTTAATGTTATTTTCAGAAATGCTAAAAATAAACCTACTCAATGGAATCCGGTGACGGGACAAATAGAATTAATTACAAAAATTGAACGCACTGATACCAATACAAAAATCAATATTACGTTGGATCCTTATGAATCCACTTTTATTGTATTCAGTTATAAAAATGAAGCTGAAAACAAATACACGCTGTTGTTAGAAGACTCCATTCCAATTAATAATAAATGGAGTGTTACGTTCAAAAAAAATAATCAGACAGTAAACTCTACGGATTTATTTGATTGGAGTTTAAACCTAAATCCATTGATAAAATATTATTCAGGAACAGCGATTTACAGAACAACATTTAGTTGTAAATCGGATTATTCGAAGCAATTAGACAAATATTCCCGACCGATTTGTCTGTCGCTGGGTAAAGTGTTTAACTTAGCAACCGTTCGCTTAAACGGTATTAATTGCGGAACAACATGGACAGCTCCTTATCAGGTGGATATTAGCAAAGCATTAAAGAAAGGAACAAACACACTTGAAATTGAAGTAACTAACACCTGGGCAAATGCAATTAACGGTTCCGATAAAGGTACTCCACCATTCCCCGGAATATGGACTAATGCTAAATATCGCATGAAAGAAGATAAACTCGTTGAAGCTGGATTATTGGGACCGGTAAAGATTATTCAAAAATAAAATTATATTAAATGAAACACATTTCAAAAACATTAGTTGTATTCCTTTTTTTTATTGCAGTAACTCATGCAGAAATAAAACTCCCGGCCTTTTTCTCCGATAATATGCTAATTCAACAAAATTCGCAGGTTAATATTTGGGGTAAAGCCGATGCCAATAAAACGGTCATTATCACAGCTTCATGGTTACAAAAACAGATGAAAGCCATTGCTGATGGTTCTGGAAACTGGAAAGCTTCAATCCTGACTCCGATAGCAGATGGAAAACCTCAAAAAATCACTTTGAGTGATGGGAAAGAGTTGACCCTGAAAAATATTCTGTTAGGTGAACTTTGGCTTTGTTCCGGTCAGAGCAATATGGAAATGCCCATGAAAGGTTTCAAAAGCCAACCCGTAGAAGGTTCTAATATGGATATTCTGAAAAGTGCCAATGCTAATATTCGATTGTTTACTGTAAAACGCAATTCCAGCATTCTGGAGCAAACCGATGTAACCGGACAATGGCAAGAAGCTACCCCTGAAACCGTGAAAGAATTCAGTGCAACGGGTTATTATTTTGGTCGGTTGCTGAATCAAACACTCAATGTTCCGGTTGGTCTGATTTTGAGTGCATGGGGTGGATCGTGTGTAGAAGCATGGATGAGTGAAGATATGCTTCGTGCATTTCCACAGGTAAAAATACCAAAAACAAAAGCTGATATAAAAGAGCAAAACCGTACTCCAACGACCCTTTATCAGGCTATGATAAACCCAATTGTTGGTTTGAAAATTAAAGGAATTATCTGGTATCAGGGCGAAACAAATTACGACCAAGCCAATTCGTATGCTGCTATGTTTAGCACTATGGTCGCCGGTTGGCGTAAAAATTGGGCACAGAAAGATACCATTCCGTTTTATTATTGCCAGATAGCACCTTACGATTATTCCATTATTTCCGAGAAAGGAAAAGACGTAATTAATTCGGCTTTTCTTCGTGAAGCACAAATGAAAGCAGAAGCAATGATTCCAACATCGGGAATGGTGGTGCTGCTCGATGCAGGACTAAAAGAAGGAATTCACCCCATAAAAAAACAAATTCCTGGAGAGAGACTGGCATTGCTGGCTTTGACTAAAACCTATGGCATTCGGGGAGTGGCTTCCGAAAGTCCGCTTTATAAGGGCATTGAAATACACGGAGACACTGTACAGGTAAACTTTGAACGTTGCCCCATGTGGATTACAGCTAAAACCGGGGAATCAAAATTATTTACAGTGGCGGGCGAGGATAAGGTATTTTATCCGGCCAAAGCATGGATTGTTCGCAGTAAAATGTACGTAAAAACCGAAGTGGTAAAGAAACCGCTTGCTGTACGTTATGCTTTCGAGAACTTTGTAGAAGGCGATTTATTTAGCAACGAAGGATTGCCGGTGTCAAGTTTTAGAAGTGATAACTGGTAATATTTAAACCATATAAGTGAAAAATCTAAATTACATATTTATTTTCCTATTAGTTCCGTTTCTTGCAAAAGGAGTTGAACCTGACTTTAGCTGGAATTCCCCTTCGCTCAATTCATCGGAATCTATGCCTTGCGGGGGTGGAGATATTGGTATGAATGTGTGGTTGGAAAATGGCGATTTGTTATTTTATGTAAGTCGGAGCGGTGCTTTCGACGAAAATAACTGTATGCTAAAACAAGGGCGGTTTCGGGTACGACTCACTCCTACCCCATTTCTGAACGCAACAGATTTTCGCCAAACTCTGAAACTCAATGACGGTTACTTAGAAATATCGTCAAACGGAACAACAATTCAACTCTGGGCGGATGTTTACAAACCGATTATTCATTTAGAAATTCAAAGTAAAAAGGCAATTTCGTCTGAATTTCGATACGAGAACTGGCGTTATGCTGACAGACTGATTCTAAAAGGCGAAGGCGATCAAGGTTCGTATAAGTGGGCTACACCGAAAGGACTCGTTACTCAAAAAGATTCTGTTTTTGCGTCAAATAACAGTATTACTTTCTTCCATCGAAATTCAGTAAAAACCATTTTTGATGTCACCGTTGCTCAGCAAGGACTTGAAAATGTAAAATCACAACTATATAATCCGCTTTCCAATCTGACATCGGGCGGTAAAATGTGGGGCAATAACCTGATTTATTCTGGAACGGAAAAAGGTATTTATGCCGGAACCGATTATCAAGCGTGGATTTTTAAAAGTAAAAAAGCTGTTAACAAACAAAGTCTTACCATTGCGTTAGAAATTTCTCAAGCTGAAAATATAGTTTTGTGGAATGCAGCATTGAGTAAGACAATTTCTGCTATTAACGAAAACACTGATCACAAAAAAAACATAGTTTGGTGGAACGAATTTTGGAACCGGAGCTTTATTCATATAGGCTGTGATGCTGAAAAACTTTCGCGCAATTACACACTTTTTCGTTACATGTTGGGTTGTAATGCTCACAGTCAGTGGCCAACTCGGTTCAATGGCGGGCTTTTTACTTTTGATCCTATTCATGTAGATTCGACCTTGAAATACACACCTGATTATCGTCGGTGGACCGGTGGAACTTTTACGGCTCAAAACCAACGCTTGGTTTACTGGCCTATGCTTAAAAGTGGTGATTCAGAAATGATGACTGCACAATTCAATTTTTATAATCGGATTTTGAAAAATGCCGAACTTCGTACAAAAACCTATTGGGGGCATAGTGGAGCTTGTTTTACCGAGCAATTGGAAAATTTTGGACTTCCAAATCCAAGCGAATATGGCTGGAGACGTCCCGATTACACGGATAAAGGTGTGGAATATAATGCCTGGCTTGAATACAGCTGGGATACTGTGTTGGAATTTTGCCAGATGATATTGGAGACTAAGAGTTATGCCAATGCGGATATTGATAAATACAAACCGCTAATTGAAAGTTGTGTCCGTTTCTTCGACGAACATTATCGCTTTTTGGCACAACATCGCGGACGGAAAACACTTGATACTGAAGGGAAGTTGATTCTGTTCCCTGCTTCAGGCTGCGAAACCTATAAAATGGCAAATAATCCGGCGAGTACCATTGCTGCTTTACGAACGTTACTGAAATCGTTAAGGAATGATTCACTATTGAAAGTTATTCCCGAAATTCCACTTCGAACGCTAAATACTAAAACAATGATTGCTCCGGCCAAAACCTGGGAGCGGGTTAATAATACTGAGTCACCTCAACTCTATCCGGTTTTTCCCTGGCGGATGTATGGTGTTGGAAAAGATAGCTTGGAGATTGCCAGAAATACCTATTTGTACGATCCGGATGTAATAAAATTTCGCAGCCATGTGGGTTGGAAACAAGATAATATCTTTGCTGCATGTCTCGGACTTACTGATGAAGCCAAACAGTTAAACACATTAAAACTGACTGATGGTCCATATCGCTTTCCAGCTTTTTGGGGCCCTGGATTCGACTGGAGTCCCGACCACAATTGGGGAGGAAGTGGTATGATTGGTCTGCAGGAAATGCTGCTGCAAAGCACAGATGATGGGAAAGTACTCCTTTTTCCGGCTTGGCCTCGGGAGTGGAATGTGCACTTTAAACTACATGCTCCTCAAAACACAATAGTTGAAGCTGAACTAAAAAATGGAAAAGTGAGGATTATTCAGATAATTCCGGAAAACAGAAAGCAAGATGTTCAGGTTCTTTTAAAATAAATCAAAGCAGAATGAAACTCCTTCAATCGGCTTTGATTCTATTCAAGAAATAGTTTATAGATTCTTCAACTCTGTTTCGGCATTACTTTGGTCAATAACTTTGACGTCTTTTAAAATTTGTATTTTGAAGTCTTTCCCAGTAATTGCATTGTAAAGATTTACAACACCATCATGCCCCATTGCATGAAAATCCTGCTTCATGGTGGCACAATTTGGATGAACCTTTATGTATTTCAAAAGCGGTTTTGATACATCGAAGAATACAGCAACACCACCATTCTTTAACATTTTAGCCATTGCCGGAATGCTGTCAACTCCATTCAATACCGGAACACCCCACATAAGTTGAATACCGTTGGCTTTTTTATCTTTCTTTAAATTTAAAGTGAGTAATTCTTTCCCATAATCTGGCATTTCGAAAGCATTGAGAACCTCAATTTTATTTTTATTTATAACGCTCCTGAAACCAGAAATTCGTTCCATCATATTGTCAGCACTCATACTTCCACTAAGTAAAACGATATCACCCGGTTTTTTTTTGATTTTCTCAAAAAGTATCAGCATGGTTTCAGCACATACTTTACCAGCTTTTTTGTTGTCTGTACCAATGTAAAAGATTCTTTCACTCTTCGGTGCATCTGAGTCGAAAGTTGCTACCTTGATACCTGCTTTAATAGCTTGGTTGATTGGTTCTTTCAACATTTCAGCATCATTACAACTAATCAAAATTCCATCGACTTTGTAATGAATCAGGTTTTCAATCAGTTCTTTTTGCTTTTTTCCATCAATAGAGGTGGGAGCTTCCCAGGTGAGTGTAATGCCAAGTTCTTTAGCAGCCTGAATGGCACTTTCCTTTACCTGATCAAAAATTGCATTGTCAACTTTGGGAATGATTGCAATAACAATTTCTTTTTTCTCCTGTTTCTTTGCACATGACACAAAAACACACATGAAAAGAGCCAGCATCGCAATAAGTAGCCAATACTTTTTCATAACGATTATAATTTAAGGGTTTCTACTAAATATGAATTATCTATTTTGTTCGTTTCCTTGTGATTATATTCAAAATAAGAGCGCTTTCTATTTTCTATTTTTATGCATTTAAAACAATCATTGATAGCATTTTGTTTTTATTCTCCTTATTTTTTTTGATTACATTTTAATACAAACAAACGTCTGTTACACTATAATTTTGTAAATTCATACTATTCAACACCGTAATTGTAGTTTAATAGCTAAAAATTGTGTTTTAAAACCAGGATTTTGTACTTTTGAAGAAGATTATTCTTGCTTTGTATTATAAAAAACTTTCAATGAACAATAATGAAACTCAAACACATTCTCATTTTCGCATTCATGCAGTATTGGATGATTTCATTTGCTGCCACCTCTGTAGCAGGTTTTTACCAACTCGAAGGCAGCGGACGACAAGTGTATAACTTTAATACCGGGTGGCGCTACTTTCGTGGTGATGTAAAAGGGGCTGATCAAAGAAGCTTCGAAGACTCGTCGTGGGAAGTAGTAGCAGCACCGCATTCTGTGGAATTAATGCCTGCCGAAGCCAGCGGATGCCGGAATTATCAGGGAATTGTATGGTACCGCAAACGGTTTGTTGTTCCTGGTGAAGCTAAAGGAAAAGATGTTTTGCTACATTTTGAGGCCATCATGGGTAAACAAAAAATTTACCTCAATGGCAAACTTGTAAAAGAACATGTGGGTGGATATTTACCTATAACGATCGATCTGACCGCCAACAGAGCGCAAGCGGGCGATACCTGTCAACTGGCGGTGATGGCCGATAACAGTGATGATAAATCTTTTCCTCCTGGCAAACCACAAATTACCATGGATTTTACCTATCACGGTGGTATGTATCGTGATGTGTGGATGATTTGCAAAAATAAAGTGACTATTACCGATGCACTCGAAGCTGGAAAAACAGCCGGTGGTGGTGTGTTTGTGCATTACGATAATATTTCTTCCAAAAGCGCCGATTTATTTGTAAATACCGAATTGAAAAATAATGCTAAGAAAGCAAAAATCGTAACACTGGAAACTTCGCTGACCGATGTTGCGGGCAAAATAGTTAGAACTATCAGTTCAAAAATAACACTACAAGCCGGAGAAGCAAAAACAATCAATCAGAAAACAACAGTGCCCAATCCACAACTTTGGTCGCCCGAAACACCGAATCTATACAAGGTAAATTTGTTGGTGAAAGAAGGCAAAACCGCCATTGATGGTGGAACGGTGCGTGTTGGATTTCGTAAAGCTGAGTTTCGGGGGAAAGATGGTTTTTATCTCAATGATAAACCTTACGGCCAGTTGTTGGGTGGTAATCGTCATCAGGATTTTGCCTATGTGGGCAACGCAGTGCCAAACTCACAGCAGTGGCGGGATGCCAAACGCCTTCGTGATGCCGGGTGCGTTATCATCCGCACAGCACATTATCCTCAAGATCCGGCTTTTATGGATGCTTGCGACGAGCTGGGTTTGTTCATTATTGTAGCTACTCCAGGTTGGCAATTCTGGAACAAAGATCCACAGTTTGAACAATTGGTATATGAAAACACACATAACCTTATTCGACGCGACCGCAATCATCCATCAGTGTTGCTATGGGAACCAATTTTAAATGAAACGCGTTTTCCAAAGGAGTTCTCACTGAATTCTTTGAAAATTACAAAAGACGAATTTCCCTATCCGGGAGCTCCGGGTGCAGCTGCTGATTTGAATTCGGAAGGTGTGGCTGCCAACTACGACGTGGTTTATGGCTGGCCAACCGACGAAGGCAAGGTGAAGCAATCAATTTTTACCCGCGAGTTTGGCGAAAATGTAGACGATTGGTATGCACATAATGCTAATAACAGGTCCAGCCGTAGTTGGGGAGAACGTCCAATGTTGGTGCAGGCTTTATCATTGGCTGTATCATACGATGCCATGTTCCATACTACCGGACAGTTTGTTGGTGGTGCGCAATGGCATCCATTCGATCATCAGCGTGGTTATCATCCCGATCCGTATTGGGGTGGTATTTTCGATGCGTTCCGTCAACCAAAATATGCTTATTACATGTTCAAAAGTCAGGTTTCGCCCATCAAAAAGCATGGTGGATCGGACTCAGGACCAATGGTTTTTGTGGCCAATGAAATTACACCCTTTTCGGACAAAGATTTAGTTGTATTCAGCAATTGTGACTCGGTGCGACTATCTGCTTACGAAGGAAAATCGATTACCAAACCGGTGGTTCACGCCAAAGGTCACATGCCGTACGCGCCGGTTACTTTCGAAAATGCCTATGATTTCTGGCAAATGCGCGATTACACTTACAAACTAAAAAAACCAGAATTTGTAAGTTTCCTTGCTGAAGGAATTATAGGAGGAAAAGTGGTGTGCAGTGATAAGAAAATGCCTTCGCGACGCTCAACCAAAATTCGTCTTACACTCGACAGCAAAGGTCAATCATTGGTAGCTGACGGTTCTGACTTTATCATTGTTGTGGCTGAAATTACCGACGATAATGGAAACGTGCGTCGATTAGCGAAAGACAATATTCAATTCAGCGTTGAAGGTGAAGGTGAAATAATTGGGGACCAAACCATTGGAGCAAATCCCCGTACGGTGGAATGGGGTTCTGCTCCTCTGCTGATTCGCTCAACGACCAAAGCCGGAAAAATAAAAGTGAAAGCGCACGTTCAATTTGAAGGAACCCAAGCACCAAGCGCTGCTGAAATTGAATTTGAAAGCATTCCTGCCGACTTGCCCCTTTGTTTGTCATCCGAGCGCAACTCGAAGTGGCACTCCGAATATCAGAAGAAAACCACTGGCAAAGATGACACAAAAAAACTCACCGATGCCGAGAAACAAAAACTGCTCGAAGAAGTGGAAAAACAGCAAACTGAATTCGGTGAGAAAAAATAAATAGAATACTGCAAAAAAAGACGATAACAAACAGCTTTTTATCGTCATTTTTTGTGAGTACAATAGACAATCGTTTCAAGTCTAATTAGAGTAAAATAATTCATCTCAATGACTTCCAAAAAACTTCCCTTTCTGCTTATCATCTTATTAATATCAGGTATTTCAATCGTTCATGCCAATGTCGTTCTTCCCAAGGTTTTGGGTCATAACATGGTGTTGCAACGCAATAAACAAGTGCCGGTTTGGGGAACGGCTGATAATGGCGAAAAAGTAACTGTCAGATTTGCAGGTCAAACCAAAAGCACAATTGCCAATGAATCGGGCAAATGGATAGTGAAACTCAATCCTATGAAAGCCTCCGAAACAGCACGTGATATGAGTATATCAGGCAAAAATAGCATTGTGCTGAAAAATATTCTGGTAGGCGAAGTGTGGCTTTGCTCTGGCCAGTCGAATATGGAATATGCCATGCGAAAAAACAGCAAACTTCAGTCTACCGTGAAAGGCGCCAAGCCTACTGAAGATGATTTGATTACCGCCAACAACATCAACATCCGTATCTTTCTGGTGCGGCGAAAATATATGTCGCCTGATTCAACCCACACAGGTTGGAGCCCGGCCATTGCAACCGAAGCCGCTCTGAAAGATTTTTCAGCAGTAGGTTATTTCTTTGCAAAAAACCTATATGCCAAACTGCATATTCCGGTGGGGATTATTTCGTCAGCAGTGCCTGGCAGCCGCATTGAGCCATGGATAGAAGCGGATAAAATGAAAATATTCCCAAAAATGAAAGATGGAAACTTATTGGAGCCACTAACCGCCGATGGTGGCGACCCTGGAAAGTTTTATAACACCATGATTCAACCGCTTATTCCTTTTGCCTTAAAAGGTTTTTTATGGTATCAGGGTGAGTCTGGATGTTTTTTGAATGAAAGTATTCGCTATGCTTACAAGCAAAAGTTGTTGATAGAATCCTGGCGAAGCAATTGGAATGAGCCCCAGGCACCTTTTTATTTTGTACAGATTGCACCTTATACCTATTCCGGAGCCAATGATGTTCGTCGGCATACCGTCGAAAATCTGCCGGAGTTCTGGGAAGCACAAGCACTTACTCTCAAACTGCCAAATACCGGTATGATTACTATTACAGATTTGGTAGACAGTATAGTTGATTTACATCCGGGTTATAAATGGGAAGTGGGACGCCGTTTGGCACTAGTGGCTTTGAATAAAACCTACAGATTTTCAAATATGGTTTGTTCCGGTCCGACTTTTAAAAGTTTGTTGATTAACAAAAATACAATTGAAGTTAGTTTTGATTACATTGGAAAAGGTCTCAAAAGTAGAGATGGTAAACCGTTGACATGGTTTTCTATAGCCGGAAGCGATGGAAAATTTGTATCTGCCAATGCTGACATTCAAGGCAATAAAGTGATTATCTCTTCTCCAACAATAGTCGCTCCTGTCAACGTTCGGTTTGCATGGAATGAAGCTGCTCAATCCAATTTTATTAATCACGAAGGTCTTCCTGCTGTTCCATTCCGAAGCGATAATCCCTGGGATAATATTTTCGAATAATATTGAGCTTCCCATTATCATTCGATAATTGTTTTTTACAAATAGTTTTATACATTTGTAGTGTTATTGAACGCGACACAAAACCATTCTAAAATTTAATCGATGAAAAAAACCTTTTTTTTATTTTTGTTCTTATTACTGGCTTTTCAGTCGGTATGGGCAGATAAAAACATGATTGTTAAGGACTATTCAATCGAAAACGGCTTACCTCACAACACGGTTTTTTGCTCAATGAATGATGCTGATGGCTTTATGTGGTTTGGTACCTGGTACGGTCTGACCAGTTTCGACGGGGTTAAATTCAAAAGTTACAACAACCGGGACGATTACAATGCAGACATACCACCTCACAAGGTTCAGAATATTGTAGAAGCCAAAGATGGCAATCTATGGATTAAAACTATCGACCATAAACTCTATCTTTTCGATAAACATACCGAACTTTATTACGATGTTTTCAACGAAATAAAGAAAAAATACTCTGTTAGTCCCAAGGTCATTAAAGTTCAGAAAACCGAGACTGGTGATTTACTTCTACTTACTAAGAACAAAGATTTACTAAAAGCCGTTTCGAAGGGCAATGGAGCAGTTGAAGTTAGTTTACTTTACGATTCCCAAAGTAAGCGTGGACATAAACCCACAAACAATTTACTTGTTGAAGATGGCAAATACATCAATTGGATTGGGCTGGATTTTAAAATAATTTCATGCCCCAAAGGTACTGCTCTTTCATCAAAACCATCCGATTATATTATTCGTAAAATTTCTGGCGAATCCGGACAGGAATTCACTTGCGCATATTTATCAGGAAAATCACTTTGGGTCGGAACTTCAAAAGGGAATATTTATAAAATTGATTATACAAATGGTAAAATCGAAAAAATTAACCTTTTTGAAAATGCCGGTGCAGTACAGAATATTATTTCAACGAATGCTAAAAATCTGTTTATTTCTATTAGAGCTAAAGGTGTTTTTGAATATGACGAAAGAACAGCAAACTGCATTAAAACGCTTTCAATTGGAGAAAACGAAAACGTAACAAACTCTTATATTGATAGTTATGAAAAAATATGGTTCGAAATAAATCAGTCATTTATTATTTATTATGATCCATTCAATCGTCTGAATAAACGTTTTGACCTTCCAGATGGGAAAGTAAACAAAGCACTTAAAATTCAAGATGGAAAAGAGCAAGGAATGTTTATTCTCAGTACTTCTGGCGATGTCGTTTGGTTCGACCGTTCCACACTTTCGGTTTCGGTGTTAAATCATGAACCTCAACTGGCATTGAACGGAGAAAAAAAGGTCTTTTTTGATCTACTGCTCGATAAAGACAATATTTTGTGGCTTATGTCAACCACAAATGGAGTGTATCGTGTTAGTTTCCCAAAGCAGCAATTTAATCTTTTTCAGGTAGGTTCGGTTGGTCGCTCATCAGAAAATGCTATTAAAACCATGTTTCAGGCTCGGAATGGTGATATATGGATTGGAACACGTCAGGCTGAGGTTTATCAACTTGATAAAAAAGGTTCAATTAAACATACTTTCTCAAGCAAAAACCTTGAAATTGGAAATGTATATCATATCATGGAAGACAGTAAGGGCAATATCTGGTTTTCCACCAAAGGTAACGGATTGGTTCGTGCTGAACAGAATCCATCATCGGGTTTAGGTTTTACTTTCACACGTTTTATGTCCGACGAACGTAATCCATCGACAATTAGTCTCAATGACGTTTATTACACATACGAAGATAGTCATCATCGGATTTGGGTGGCTACATTTGGTGGTGGATTGAACCTCGTTACACAACAAAACAACAATGTAATTTTCAATAATAAATTCAACAGTTTCGACAATTATCCAAAATATGGGCTTTACATGGAAGTTCGAAATATAACTGAGGATAAAGATGGTCGCATTTGGGTGGGAACCAGCGACGGACTTATTTCATTTGATGGGAATTTCAAAAACCCTAAAGAAATAGATTTTGAAATTTACCGAAACGAAAAGGGTACTTCCAATATCTCTGACAATGATATTTATGTATTATATAAAGACGCTGCTTCTCAAATATGGATCAGTGTTTTTGGAGGAGGTCTCAACAAGTTGGTTAAATATGACAAGGACGCCAAATGTCCAGTATTTAAATCATATAGTCAAAGAGAAGGACTGAATAGTGATGTGATTCTTTCCATTGTGGAGGATAACGAAAACACGCTTTGGCTGGCAACCGAAAATGCACTTTCACGTTTTGACAAACAAAAAGAAACTTTCCGAAATCTAGACCGCTACGATGGTTTTCAGACAGTTCAAATGGAAGAAGAAAGCGCTCTCAAACTAAGTTCAGGCGATTTGTGGTTTGGAACACGGAAGGGTATTCTGTCTTTTAATCCGCAGAAAATAGAATCATACAACTGTGATTATAAAACATTTATAGTAGACTTTCTTGTTTCAAACCGCGATTTACGCAGTTTTAAAGACGATCCGATTTTAAAGGAATCTATTCGGTATGCTAATTCAATTACACTAAATCACAATCAGTCAAATTTTGTAATTGAATTTGCAGCATTGAATTATTACAATCAGAACCGCGTTTCTTATAAATATATTCTTGAAGGGTTTGAGGACGAATGGCACTTCAATGCGAAAAACAGGTTTGCCTCCTACCCTAACGTACCTCCGGGAAAATATAAATTCCGTGTTCAGACCATAGATGATGCCAATGCTTCTTTAAAATCGGAATGTGCACTCGAAATTATCGTTCTACCACCCTGGTGGTTCTCTTGGTGGGCAAAAACATTCTATTTTATCCTATTTCTGGCACTTGCCTATCTGACCTTTCGTGGGGTACTTTTCTATATTAAAATGCGTAACGAAATATATGTTGAACAACGCGTATCCGAATTGAAAATAAAATTCTTTACGAATATTTCACATGAACTACGCACTCCTCTTACCCTTATCATGGGACCGATTCAGGAACTTAAATTGACACAACAACTGACGGAAAAAGGTGAGCAATACGTTTCCATGATTGAGAAAAATGCCACTCAGATGCTTCAGCTAGTGAATCAGATCCTCGATTTCCGAAAAATTCAGAATGGGAAAATGATTCTCCATGTTTCGCAACTGGATTTGAATGAGTTGGTTGATTCATTCCACAAGGAATTTAGCGTACTGGCCGAAGAAAACGGAATAAGTTTCACATTTAATCTAGCCGATGAAGATATTTCAGTTTGGGCTGATAAGGAAAAACTCGAAATTGTAGTTCGTAACCTGCTTTCAAATGCCTTTAAATTTACAAAAAGTGGTGACAGTATTTTTGTTTCCACAACATTATCTGACGACCGTCAACGTTGTATTATTAATGTTGAAGATACTGGTGTAGGTATCCCTCAGAGCAAAATCACCGAAATATTCGAACGATTTTTTCAAGGCGATAATGCAAAAAATGTACAATATCCCGGAACCGGAATCGGACTGGCACTTTCCAAAGAAATTGTCAACCTTCATCATGGCGTAATAAATGTGGTGAGCAAACCTGAGCAAGGCTCTGTTTTTTCAATTGAACTTATGTTGGGTAAAGATCATTACAATGAATCAGAAGTGAATTTCTATGTAAGTGACACGGTTTCAGAAGAAAATTCAGAATTAATTGTTGACGAAAATGACGAACCGGAAGTAGAATCAATGGAGAAACCAAATGATTTACCGATACTTTTGGTGGTTGAAGATAACAAGGATTTGTGTAATCTGCTTCGCCTGCAACTGGAGGACAGATACAAAGTTTATACTGCAGGAAATGGTGTGGAAGGCTTGAAGAAAGTGTATCAATATCACCCCGATATTGTGGTAACAGATCAAATGATGCCCGAAATGACCGGTACGGAAATGCTCCAGCAAATGCGTAATGATTTCCAGATAAGTCATATTCCGGTAATTGTTCTTACCGCTAAAAACGATGATGAACATAAG
>JBAWXD010000031.1:0-25741 GCA_037144275.1 Paludibacter sp.
GGCAAACCGCTTAGCACGATGCTTCCGGTTGCCAATGAACAAGTTGGCTGTGTTACTGTTCCAACAATTGGAGTAGTTGGTGTTGTAGGAAGCGCATTAATTGTTGCAGAACTGACCGCCGAACTACATCCACCAATGCTTTTGATAATGACATTGTAACTTCCGGCCACTAACCCCGATTTTATATTACTTGCCTGAAATGAAACCCCGTTATCAAAGCTATACGAATCACTGGCATTTTGAACAGTAACTGTAATTGTTCCGGTAGCCACCGAACAGCTTGGTTGCGTGACTGAGGTTATTGGAATTGTAGGTGTAGTTGGTTGTGAATTGATAACAACACTTGCAGAAGCAGCGGAATTACATCCGGTAGAATTTGTAACCGTAAAATTATAGGTTGCAGCAGTTAAACCTGAAATGGTGGAACTTGTTGTTGAACCTGTAATATTACCTGGATTTATTTTCCAGCTTCCCGATGGCAAACCGCTTAGCACGATGCTTCCGGTTGCCAATGAACAAGTTGGCTGTGTTACAGTTCCAACAATTGGCGTGGCTGGCGTTGTTGGAAGAGCATTAATTGTTGCAGGACTGACTACTGAACTACATCCACCAATGCTTTTTATAATCACATTATAATTTCCAGCCACCAAACCCGATTTAATATTACTTGCCTGATAAGTTACTCCATTATCAAAACTATATGAATCACTTGCGTTCTGAACAGTTACAGTAATTGTACCGGTAGCTACCGAACACGTTTGTTGAGTAACTGAAATTACAGGAATTGTTGGTGCATTTGGTTGAGAATTAATAAAAACACTTGTAGAAGCAGCAGAATTACAACCAACCGAATTAGTAACTGTAAAATTATACGTTCCGGCCACTAAACCGGAAATGGTAGTGCTTATTGTCGAACCGGAAATAGCTCCGGGATTGATTTTCCAGCTTCCCGAAGGCAAACCGCTTAGCACGATGCTTCCGGTTGCCAATGAACAAGTTGGCTGTGTTACTGTTCCAACAATTGGAGTAGTTGGTGTTGTAGGAAGCGCATTAATTGTTGCAGAACTGACCGCCGAACTACATCCACCAATGCTTTTGATAATGACATTGTAACTTCCGGCCACTAACCCCGATTTTATATTACTTGCCTGAAATGAAACCCCGTTATCAAAACTATACATATCACTTACATTCTGAACCGTAACTGTAATTGTTCCGGTTGCCACCGAACAAGTTGGTTGAGTGACTAAAGTTACCGGTATTGTCGGTAAAGCTATAACAGTAACTAAAATAGTCACAATGGTTTTGCAACCATTCATGTTTGAAACAGAATATGAAATTACAGAAGTTCCGGGTGAAACACCGGTAACTACGCCAGAAGCGTTAATAAGTGCAATATTTGTAGAACCACTTGACCAAATTCCGCCTCCAGTTACATCAGCTAATTGAGTTGTTGACCCGACACAAACTGTTGTCGTTCCGTTAATTGGAGCCACTGTTGGCAACGGATTGACAGTAATTGTTCTGTCTGATGTGGCAATTCCGCATGAATTTGGATTATTGGAAGTTAATCTCAAAATTACCGGACCTGAATAATTAGCAGCAGGTGTGTAAGTAATTGTTTCCGGATTTGCCGTTTGTGCCGTGCTGCTTAAATTTCCACCTCCGGAAATAATTGACCATGCTCCGGTAGTTGCACCTCCACCGATACTTGCTCCACTCAAAGTTATAGCAACTGGTGTCGCAGACTGACATACGCTGTTTGGTCCACCGGCAGTATCAGTAGGAAATGGATTTACAGTTACCAATTGAGTAACCGAGTTTGAGCAAGTTCCATTATTAACAGTATAGGTTATCAATGAAGTTCCGGCTGATACTCCGGTTACTAAACCACCCGAACCACCCACGCCACCAGCTGATACAGTTGCGATTACGGGACTTCCACTTGACCATGATCCAAAACTGGTTGCATTGGCTAATTGAGTTGTCGACCCGACACAAACATTTGCTGTACCGGTAATTACTGCGACCGTTGGCAATGGATTTACAGTGATTGTTCTGTCCGATGTGGCTATTCCACATGAATTTGGATTGTTGGAAGTTAATCTCAAAATTACCGGACCGGAGTAATTTGCAGCAGGTGTGTAAGTAATTGTTTCGGGATTTGCAGTCTGTGCTGTACTACTTAAATTTCCACCACCTGAAATTATTGACCATGCTCCGCTAGTTGTACCTCCACCAATACTCGCACCATTTAAGGTCAGAGCAGTTGGTGTCGCAGATTGGCATACGCTGTTTGGACCACCTGCTGTAGCAGTTGGTAATGGATTTACAGTTACTAATTGAGTTACAGAGTTTGTGCAAGTTCCATTTGAAACAGTATAAATAATTAGAGAAGTCCCTGCTGAAACAGGACTAATTATTCCACCTGGCGATACCATAGAAGGATTACTTATTGTAGCAACTCCTGTACTGACACTTGACCAAACTCCACCTACTGTAGTATCAAATAATTGAGTTGTCGATCCGATACAAACTGTTGTTGTTCCGGTAATTGCTGCCGGTGCTGCTGGTTGAGCATTTACCGTTATAGTTCTTGTTGCACTTAAAGCGGGTGATCCGTTTGATAATAATTTTAAAATAACCGTTCCTGAAAAGTTGGCAACCGGTGTGTATGTTACTAAAGAAGGAGTAGCGGTCTGCAATGTACTGCTCAACGTACCTCCACCGGAAATTATTGACCATGCCCCTGTTGTTGCTGAACCACCTATTCCTGCCCCGATTAATGTGATGGGCACTGGAGTTGCCGATTGACAAACATTATCAGGACCTCCGGGAGTTATCGTCGGTCCACCCGGTGTGGGACAAGCAATCGTAATGGCATCAAGCCAATTCCCCCCAGCTCTTTTTACATCTGGTGTTGGGATGTCTACATAGACTCCTCCATTAGAATAAATTGATGCAAAACGGATTTGATAGGGACCACTACTTGGGAAAGTATAAGGCAAGCTATAATAGGACCATCCGCCAGCAAAGTTATCGTAACAGGTATCTACAGCTACAAAAGGGCCCCCTACCGGTCCTATTGTCACTGCCATTTTATCCAGTCCTGTATAACGTCCTCTGTGGGCAAATGAAATCAATACAGCAGTTCCGCTAACAGCAGTAAAATTCTGATAAAGCGTACCAATCTGGGTACAGTTTAATTCTGCAAATTGATTCCCCGAATAGGCAGGGGCATTCATTGCTGCAGGCCTTCCATCCCATATTTCTATCTTTCCGTCGCTCGCTGTTGTATGCCATGACGGAACGTTTATCTCAGGAGTTTGTATAAATCCCGGAGAAGACCAACCTGGAACTGATGAGCTTACTACCGGAATTTCAAAGTCTGTATTGGTTAGGAAATTACAGGTGCCGCAGGTATTGTTTACATCAGTTACTGTGACTGTTTGGTTGCAGGTGGCGGTATTGCCGCTATTGTCTGTGACTTTCCATATTACGGTTGTAACCCCCAGTGGAAATGCTGAAGGTGCATTGTTGACCACGGATGCTACTCCACAATTGTCGGCTACAACGGGTGTTCCTAAAACAACTCCAGTTGCAGTACATCCCGTATTGGTGATTGCATTTACATCGGGTGGACAGGTAATTGTAGGGTTTATGTTGTCAATAATTGTAACCGTAAAACTGCAATTTGTTGTGCCACAAGAATTTGTAGCAGTTATAGTCACATTTGTGACACCTACATTAAACGTTGATCCGTTTCCAGTTCCACTACCGCTTCCTGTTGTAGCTCCAGTAAAAACATATGAAAGAGTTGTTGTAAAACCTTGTATTGCTTGTGCTGTGGCTGTATACGATACTAATGCATTACATTGGTTTGGATCAGAATTTAAAGAAATATTTGATGGACATGTAGTAAAAACAGGTAAAGGATAAACTGTTACGTTCACTGAAAAGGGTGATCCTGTAGAACCAGCCCCTGAAGTAGGGGTTATAGTATAGGTTGCCAGATGAGCACTATTGTTGGTCGAATTTAATGTGCCACTTATAATGGTTGGTGAACCACTGCTTGCTAAACCGCCCGTAAAACCTGTACCACTCGGAGCAGACCAGCTATAGCTTGTCCCGGCAGGCACTATGCCATCTGTGCCATTAACCGGAGTAACTGTAAAAGTATTACCCGCACAAATGGTGGTGGTCATATTGTTTACAGTGGGCCTTTGACCAATTCCAAAGTTTATATGAGTTTCGTTAGCACCGGGAACATTGATAACTTTACCATCACTAGTTCCATCATTACCAGTTAGTGAATTTGATGAATTATTGTTAATTTCTCCATTAAACATCCAACCGGAAGGTAATAACGCAACCGGAGTCATTCCGGAAGTGTAGTTGGTAGTAGAAATAATAATACTGAACGTGAAAGTTGCAGGAAGAAAAAATGAATAACTGCCATCAGCTGCAACGGCGGTTGAAACAAATGATAAACCAGTTCCAACATTCGCTATAGTAGCATACAATTGATGACCATCAACAACACCAATACCAACCCCATCAACCTTGTTTAATCCTGCTGATCCGTCTAAATCAATATAAACGTTGCCAGACACAGCCATAGTTTGGGCAAATCCCTGTAACGGAATTAACAAAATTAGAAAAATAGCAAAACAAACAGTTACTATCCAACTATTGAATGGTTTAATAGAGTAAAGTGACTTCATAGATTTTATTATTAGAAATAATACTGTCTACGTTTTTCAAATAAATATTTCTATTTTTGATTGACTCCTTTCTAAAAATATTAGAATCAATTAAGTCTTCAATTAAATTGAATCCAATCCACAGCTGTACTATCGTGTTTATTTGAAATTTATCGGGTCAAATATATTAAATAATATCTATGCTATAACATTTGTAGCATTAAATACAGCAGTTTATAATATTTTCTAAACTAGTTCAAGCAGAGTAATGTTAAAGTAGAGTTCAGAATTAAATTTGGATAAATAAAAAAAGAGTTTATTAAATAATCCCAATTGCATAGGGTTTTATGCTGGGCTAGAATTGAAGGAATTTGTTAATGTGCCTCCAACCAGTTTGCTCCCACACCACAGTCGGCAATAAGTGGAACCTGAAGCTCAATGGCACGTTCCATTTCTTCTACTACAACCTTTTTTACGGTTTCAATTTCGGCAGTTGGAACGGTGAAGTTTAACTCATCATGAACCTGCATAGTCATTTTGGCTTGAAGATGTTCTGATTCTAACCGGGCTTGAATGTGAACCATTGCTATTTTGATAATATCGGCTGCAGAACCTTGAATAGGTGCATTGATGGCATTGCGTTCTGCATATCCACGCACAATGCTATTTTGTGAATTAATATCTGCCAAAAAGCGTTTTCGTCCGAAAATGGTTTCTACATAACCCATTTCTTTTGCTTTCTGAATGGCATTATCCATGTATTTTTTCACATCGGGATACGTGGCGAAATAACCTTCAATCAGTTCTTTGGCTTCAGCTCGTGGAATAGCTAATCGGTCGGATAAACCGAAAACTGAAATGCCGTAAATTATACCAAAATTAGCAGTTTTGGCTTTCCGGCGCATATCCGTTGTAACTTCTTCCAAAGGGATTTTGTAGATTTTAGCAGCCGTAGCGGTATGAATGTCAAGTCCGCTGTTGAAAGCTTCGAGCATATTTTGGTCGCCACTTAGGTGAGCCATGATGCGTAATTCGATTTGAGAATAGTCGGCACTTAGAAATAAACCTCCTTCGTCAGGAATAAATGCTTTGCGGATTTCCTTGCCCTGCGCATCGCGAATCGGAATGTTTTGCAGGTTTGGGTTGGTAGAGCTGAGGCGACCGGTAGCAGCAACGGTTTGATTGTAGGAAGTATGCACTTTACCGGTTACCGGACTGATAAGCAATGGAAGTGCATCAATGTATGTACTCAGCAATTTTTTCAATCCACGATAATCTAAAATTTTGCCGATAATCGGGTGTTTTGATCGTATTTTCTCTAATACATCTTCGGCGGTAGAATATTGTCCGGTTTTGGTTTTCTTGGCTTTGTCGTCAAGTTTTAGATGGTCGAAAAGCATTTCTCCAACCTGTGCCGGTGACGAAACATTAAACTCAAATCCGGCCATATCGTGAATTTCCTTTTCGAGAAGAAGCATATCCTGGGTCAGAATTTCTGAACTTTGACGCAGGGCTTCGCTGTCGATGCGCACTCCGGTACGTTCCATAATGGCAAGCACTTTGAGCAATGGCATTTCAATTTCGTAGAACAAATTTTCCAGGGCATTTTCTTTGAGTTCTTTTTCCAGAATTTGTTTCAGACGGAATGTCACATCTGCATCTTCTGCCGCATAGTTACACAACAAATCTAAATCCACAAACCGAATATCAATCTGATTTTTGCCTTTTGCACCTACCAGATCTTCGTAATGGATGGTGCGATATTTCAGGTAAATCTCAGCCAGATAATCCATTCCGTGGCGTAACTCAGGCTGAACCAGATAATGTGCAATCATGGTATCAAAGAATTTTCCTTTCAACTGAATGCCATATTGAGCGAGCATAAGCAGGTCAAACTTGATATTCTGACCAATTTTTTCAATATGTTCGCTTTCGAAAACCACTTTAAATTCGCGAAGAACTTCTGTTGCTTCGGTTTTATCAGCAGGAAGTGAAACGTAATAGGCTTCAGCTTCTTTGAAACAGAATGACATTCCCACCAAATCGGATAAAAACATATCCAGTCCCGTGGTTTCCGTATCGAAGCAAAATGACTTTTGTATAAATAATTTCGACACTAAATCGGAACGTTTGACTTTGGTATCAACTAATATATAATTGTGTGGCGTATTCTGGATGGATCGAAGGCCTGTGAAATTTTCGTCGACTTGCTGGATTGGCTGAGCTAGCGGTTTTGTGGTTTTTGCTTCAGTTTGTTTCTCGGTTTCAGGTTCATCAAACAAGGACATTTGTCCGGTTGGTGATTTCGGTTTTGCAAAAGCAATAGTTGATAATGGTTGGTCGGGTGGGAGTGAAGTAAACGGATTGGTAGCAATTTTGGAAGACATAGTTCGGAATTCCAACTCGTCAAACAAGGCTTTCAGTTCAGGTTCGTTTCGTGGTTCAAGTTCCAGGCTTTTTTCGTCGAAATCTACAGGCACATCAATTTTGATAGTGGCCAGAAAGCGGGAGAATATAATTTGCTCTTTATTTTCTTCGATTTTTGTTTTTAAAGCTCCTTTCAATTCGTCGGTTCGTTGCAATAATGCATCAATGCTGCCAAATTCTTTCAACAATTTCACGGCGGTTTTTTCACCTACCCCGGGGCAGCCGGGAATGTTATCGGATGCATCGCCCATCAATCCTAACAAATCAATTACCTGTTCGTGACTGTCAAGTTCGTACTTGTTTTTCACTTCGTCAGGTCCCATAATTTCAAATCCACCGGTATGTTTGGGGCGGTACATGAAAATATGTTCCGAAACCAATTGACCGTAATCTTTATCAGGTGTCAGCATAAATACCTCGAAACCAGCTTGCTCAGCTTTTTTTGCGATAGTTCCAATCACGTCGTCGGCTTCATACCCCGGAACTTCGAGTGCCGGAATATTATAGGCTTTAATCAGGTTTTTAATAATAGGAACTGCCAATCGAATATCTTCGGGAGTGGCTTCGCGCTGTGCTTTGTAAAGGTCGTAAGCCTCGTGCCGAAATGTTTTTCCTTTTGGATCGAATGCAACAGCAATGTGGGTCGGCTTTTCACGTCTCAACACATCTTCGAGTGTGTTAACGAAGCCGAAAATGGCTGAAGTGTTCAAACCCTTTGAATTAATCCGAGGATTACGGATAAAAGCATAATATGCTCGGTAAATTATGGCGTATGCATCAATTAAAAAGAGTTTTTTCATGAAAAAAGCAGTTGAGTTAGAAGAATTTTATTTTGTGAAAACAAATGAATTATTCGGAGTGTTTGATAATAGATTTGTATTTGACTGTAAAAGTAATTAAAAAAAACACAGAAATAAATACAAAGGGTTAATCAAACGGCAAAATTGTTTACTTTTGTATCGCACAATTTGACAAGTGCTTAAATGAGCTTTATAGATATCATTAAAATCCCGATTCTCGATGAAATGCATTTGTTTGATAAAACATTTGCATCATCACTAAGCACGGACAATCCGCTGCTCTTGAGCGTGAATGATTATGTGTTGCAGAAGAGTGGAAAACAGCTCAGACCCATGTTGGTTATTTTGTCAGCCAAATTGTGTGGAAGTGTAAATGAGACAACCATCGATGGTGCTATTTCGCTTGAACTTTTGCATACTGCCAGTTTGATTCATGATGATGTGGTGGATGATACGCTCGAACGTCGAGGCAAACCCTCCGTAAATGCTCGTTGGACTAACAAAATAGCCATTCTTTCGGGCGATTATATTTTGTCAAAATCTCTGGGTTCTGCAGCTCGCACCGATAATCTCCGGATTCTAAAAGCTATAGCGCAGATTGGCATGCAACTTTCGGACGGAGAATTACTTCAGTTGGTAAATGCCCAATTTTCAGAGAAAACGGAATCTAATTATTTTACGATTATTCGTAAAAAAACAGCTTTGTTGTTCTCTACTTGCTCGGAAGTAGGTGGTTTGTCAGTCAATGCAAATGAAGAAGCTTTACAGCATCTTCGCAATTTTGGCGAATATTTGGGAATATGTTTCCAAATAAAGGATGATGTATTTGATTATCAGGATGATATAAATATTGGCAAGCCGACAGGTAACGATATTCGCGATGGGAAAGTGACTTTGCCTTTGATTTATGCGGTGTTGAATTCAACCGGAGCTGAAAAAGATCAAGTGTTGAGTTGGTTGCTAAACAAAGATTTTTCTACCGAAAATATACACAGCATCACTCAATTTGCCTTAAAAAATGGGGGTGTAGAATATGCTTTGGCTCAAATGGAAGCATTCAAAAACAAAGCCATTAAGGAACTCAATGACTTTGCCGACAGCGAAGTAAAAAATTCGCTTATTTTATGTGCAGAATATGCTGCAAACAGGGTTTTTTAATAAATTATAATTTTAGTATTTACAATTTACAATTGAAAGTTCTCGAACTAAATTATACATTAATCAAATCGTAAATTTTAAATTTCCAAATTGCTAATCAAAAATACTTCACTTCTCTCTCTTCAATCGAACTTAACAGATTATTTGCCAAGCGGCTGGCTCCAAAGCGGAACATCGTGTTGTTCAACCACTCATTTCCCAAAATTTCTTTTACTAAGGTATAATGCTTCACGGCATCTTCAGTGGTCACAATTCCACCGGCAGGTTTATAACTTACTTTTACACCTGTTTTTTCGTGCCATTCTTTTATGGCCTGACACATTACGTAAGTAGCTTCTACGGTAGCAGCTACAGGGATTTTTCCAGTCGATGTTTTGATAAAGTCAGCACCCGAAGCCATTGCCAAAATAGATGCTCTTTTGATATTCGAAGAAGTAACCAGCGCACCGGTTTCAAGAATAACTTTTAAATGTGCCTCCCGACAAGCTGCTTTAATTTCAGATAATTCCTCGTACACTTCCAGATAATCTCCCGAAAGGAATTTACCGATTGAAATAACCACATCTATTTCGGTAGCTCCTTCCATTACGCACATAGCTGTTTCGGCAACTTTTATTTCAATGAATGTTTGTGATGCAGGAAAGCCAGCCGATACGGCTGCAATGCCAATGTTTTCGGTCAAATGCGCTTTCACTACCGGAACCAATGCCGGATAAACACAAATAGCTCCGACATTTGGTAAATGTGGAAATGCAGTTTTGAAACTATTCACTTTTTCAACCATCGAAATGATTTCGGCGTGTGTGTCCGTACCGTTTAATGAAGTCAAATCAATTTGGCTCAGACATTGTTTGTAAACAGCCACATTATTGTTTTCATCGTAATGTGATGATAAAATTTTTTCTATATCTTGTTTTACAGCATCTTCACTTAGGTTGAAACTGTAATGTTCAAAAAGGTCGTCAATTTTGCTCATGGGATTATTTTTTAGCCACCTAATTCCCCCACAAGGGGACTTTAAGATAGCTTTGGTTGTAATCGGTTGAAATTAGTATAGTGTTTTTTTATTATCTTGTTTTTTCACTAAATGCAGAATTTGTTCTTAAAGTCCCCTGTGGGGGGCTGCAATTTTGTCATTTTCCAGATGCCGTGTTTTATCACGTTCCGTTTTCTTTTGCATATTTTTTTCAAAAGCCTCGGTGAGGTCAACTCCGGTTTGATTCGCCATACAAATTAATACCCACAGAACATCGGCCATTTCGTCAGCAAGGTTCGCTTCTTTATCCGAGTTTTTAAAAGATTGTTCGCCGTAAGTGCGTGAAATAACCCGTGCCAGTTCGCCCACTTCTTCTGTCAGAATGGCCATATTAGTCAATTCGCCGAAATATCTGACGCCATAAGTTTTAATCCAGTCGTCAACTTGTTTTTGAGCTTCCTGTATGGTCATTTAATCTTCGTTTAGACGGGCAATAATGGTTTCGTTACCGGTGGTTGATTCACCAACAGTAACAAATATCTCTGTTCCGATGGGGAAATATAAATCAACACGTGAACCAAACTTTATAAATCCGAGATGTTCGTTCAGGTGGCATTTTTTGCCCGGATGTGCATAAGTTACAATCCGACGTGCCAATGCTCCTGCTATCTGTCGAACGAGAATCTGTGTTTTGCTATCCGATTCAATGACGACTGTCGATCGTTCATTTTCGTGACTCGATTTAGGCAGAAATGCCGCCATGTGTCGTCCACTGTGGTGAACGGATTTGATAACTGTTCCCTTAATTGGATACCAGTTGGCATGTACATTAAAAACCGACATGAAAATTGAGACTTGTATGCGTTGGTCGCCAAAATACTCCAGTTCGTCAGTCGGTTCAACCACAACAACTGTTCCATCGGCAGGAGCAACCACCAGACTTGGATCGTCAATATAAACTTTGCGTGGTGGATTACGGAAAAAATAGGCGAAGAAAAATAATAGTAATGCTGAAATTATGATATTCAAAATTGGCAATAACCCAAATGGGAAATGGGTATAAATATATAAATTAATGAACAACAAGATTAAAACCAGCGACGCTAAAATAAACCTGCCCTCTTTGTGAATTCTGACGTATCTCATTTCTAAAATGTTTTATACCAATGTATTCTCTTTTGTATTTCAAAACAGAAAAATTGATTTCGTTTTTAATTGTGAAACAAAAGTAAAGAAAAAGAATCAGTGTTGCAAGTAGCAAACACAAACTTTTCTAATCCGACAGAAATGATTAACTTTGCAGCTTCATTTTTTGCAAAATCATTCTGATAATAATTATAATATTTCGCAGAATTGTAAAATGTAAAATGTAAATTATCAAATAAAATGAATTTATCTCTTCTTTCTGCTATTTCGCCTATTGATGGACGGTACCGCACTAAAACTGAACAGTACGCAGTATATTTTTCAGAATATGCGTTGATGCGTTATCGGGTTTTGGTTGAAATTGAATACTTTATCGCCTTATGCGAAATTCCGTTGAAACAACTTAAGCCGGTTCCTTCGTCAGCATTCTCCAAATTACGTGAAATTTATACTGCTTTTTCAGAAACCGATGGGTTGAAAGTTAAAGAAATTGAGAGAGTTACTAATCATGATGTAAAAGCGATTGAATATTTTATCAAAGAAAAATTTGATGTACTTGGTTTGCAAGCTTTCAAGGAATTTATTCACTTCGGATTGACGTCACAGGACATTAATAATACAGCAATTCCATATTCAATCAAAGATGCGTTGAATTATGTTTATTATCCCGAAATGGAAGAAGTGCTGAAGGCCCTGACTCACATGGTGGATGAATGGCGTGACGTGTCGATGCTTGCCAAAACGCATGGACAACCGGCTTCGCCAACCCGCTTAGGAAAAGAAATTATGGTTTTTGCAAATCGTATGAATCAACAACTTTCCGTGTTAAAACAAATCCCTAATTCGGCTAAATTTGGAGGTGCAACAGGCAATTTCAACGCTCATGCTGTGGCGTATCCAGCCATTAGTTGGAAAGATTTCGGGAATAAATTTCTGTCAGAAAAACTTGGTTTGGAGCGCGAACAATGGACAACACAAATTTCAAATTACGATATTATGGCATCTCAATTTGATGCTATGAAACGTATCAATACGATTTTAATTGATTTTTGTCGCGATATATGGACTTATGTGTCGATGGAATACTTTAAACAACGGATAAAAGAGGGTGAAGTTGGTTCATCGGCCATGCCACATAAGGTAAATCCAATAGATTTTGAAAATGCTGAAGGAAATTTGGCTATTGCCAATGCTTCATTTGAATTTCTATCAGGTAAATTGCCAATTTCCCGTTTACAACGCGATTTGACCGATAGCACTGTTTTGCGCAATGTGGGAGTGCCATTTGCTCATACCATTATTGCCACTCAAAGTATTTTGAAAGGGTTGAGCAAGCTACTGTTGAACGAAACCGCTATTTACCGTGATTTGGATAACACCTGGGCGGTGGTTGCCGAAGGAATTCAAACTATTTTACGCCGTGAAGCTTATCCTTCACCTTATGAAGCCTTAAAAGCACTGACTCGTACCAACAAGGGTATAAACGAAAAATCGATTCGTGACTTTATCGAAACACTTGACGTAAGCCAATCGGTGAAAGAAGAACTAAGACGCATTACACCACGGAATTATACGGGAGTTTAATGTGCCAATGTGCTAATTTGTCAATATGCTAATATGCTGATCCCAGAATGAAGATGGATATTTAATAACTATTATTCGTTTTTTTGTTTACTCGTTTACTTTATACTTGTTTACTAAATAAGATGTTCAAATTCGTAACCCTTCTCAAGCGGTTTATTCCGCCATACAAAAAATATGTTTTCCTAAGCCTGTTGTTCAACCTGCTTACAACTGTATTCAGTCTCTTTTCATTTGCAGCAGTAATACCGGTTTTGCAAATTCTTTTTGGATTGCAATCGGTTGAAAAAACCTATCAGGTTTGGTCGTGGGGAGATGGAATGAAAGAAGTAATTTCTGCGCTGAAAAATAATCTTTACTTTTGGGTCGATCAAACCATTCATAATGTTGGAGGAGGTAATGCCCTGCTTTATATGGGATTGTTCCTGATATTGACGACAACTTTGAAAGTTGGTACGGCTTATCTGGGTTCCTATTTTATGATTCCAATTCGTACCGGAGTATTACGCGATTTACGCACTCAGCTTTATCATAAAATTATCAGTTTACCAATCGGGTTTTTTACTACCGAACGTAAAGGTGACATCATGTCGCGCATGACTGGTGATGTGGGTGAGGTCGAGGCTTCTATTATGAGTTCGCTCGATTTGATTTTCAAAAATCCAATCATGATTATGATTTACCTTGGCGTTATGTTCACCATGAGCTGGGAACTGACTTTTTTCGTGTTGATATTGCTGCCATTCAGCGGTTGGTTGATTGGAAAAATAGGAAAGTCGCTTAAAAAACAATCCACTACCGGTCAGGAACAAAACGGAGAAATGCTTTCGCAAATAGAAGAAACATTGGGAGGCTTACGGGTAGTAAAGGCCTTTAACGCAGAGGCTAAGTTGGAAAAGCGTTTCAGTATAATTAATGATAAACTTCGTCGCACATTCAATCGCATAAACCGTCGTTATAATCTGGCACATCCGGTAAGCGAATTAATAGGAACCATTGTTATTGCCATTTTGCTTTGGTTTGGTGGAGTGTTGATTTTAAGTCATAAAAGCAGCATTGGCGCACCTGAATTTATTTATTATATTCTAATTTTTTACAGCATTATTGCACCTTCCAAAGATCTTTCCAGAGCTTCTTATAGTATCCAAAAAGGATTGGCATCGCTCGACAGGGTTGACAAAATTCTGATGACCGAAAATATGATTAAAGAACCAAAACATCCCCAGGAAATTAAAAATTTTGCTGACAAGATTGAATTTAAAAACCTAAGTTTTAAGTATCAGACTGATTGGGTTTTGAAAGACATAAATTTGGTTGTTCCAAAGGGAAAAACGGTTGCTCTGGTGGGTCAGTCGGGTTCCGGAAAGTCAACCCTGGTGGATTTATTGCCTCGTTATTACGATCCGGTAAAAGGTGATGTAATGATTGATGGGGTAAACATTAAGAAATATACCCGTCATGACCTACGGTCGCTGATGGGAAATGTAAATCAGGAGGCTATATTGTTTAATGATACTTTTTACAATAATATCGCTTTTGGTGTAGAAACAGCTACCTTGGAACAGGTGATGGAAGCTGCCAAAATAGCTAACGCGCACGATTTTATTATGGCTACAGAAGATGGTTATGAAAGCAATATTGGTGACCGTGGTGGAAAACTTTCGGGCGGACAACGCCAGCGTGTTAGCATTGCCCGGGCCATTCTGAAAAACCCACCCATCCTGATTCTGGATGAAGCCACTTCGGCTCTCGATACCGAATCGGAAAAAATGGTGCAGGAAGCCCTCGAAAATTTAATGAAAAACCGTACAACGCTGGTTGTGGCTCACCGACTATCGACTATTAAACGTGCCGACGAGATTTGTGTGTTGCACGAAGGACTGATTGTCGAACGAGGCAAACACGACGAATTAATTGCCCTCGACGGCTATTACAAACGGTTGTGCGATATGCAGTCGTTTTAAATTTATCAAATTTTAAGCAGTAGAGACGCAATGCATTGCGTCTCTACTGCTTTTATTTCAATAAACAATCAATAACTTCCGTCATTTTTTTAAACTCCGCTTCGTCGTACAACCGGGTGAGGAAAACGATTTTACCAGTTTTGTCGATAATGACATTACGGGTAATTCCGGCTTCGCGTTGAGCATACAAAGCAAAAATATCAGCTTTGGGGTCTAAGCCAATCGGATAAGTTATCGGGATTGATTTCGCAAATTTCAGAACTGTTTCAAGCGGTTCGTCACGGTCGATGGCTATTAGAGCAAATTTGGGATTGGACTTGTGTTTTTGCCAGATATCCCGTTCAATAAAAGGCATTTCTTTCCGACATACGCTACACCAGCTTGCCGTAAATTGCAACATAAACACTTTCCCTTTCTGGTCAAAAAGTTTCGTGGTTTTTCCATTGGTCAGTTTTATGCTAAAATTCGGAGCCATTTCGCCTACTTTTACCAGGTAAGCACGGTCGTCAGTTGTTTGTGCAAAACTCATGAGTGACAGAGTGAGTGTAATAAATACAATTAGTTTGTTCATACTTGAATGATTTAAAAACAACCGATACAAGCCAAGGCGAGTATCGGTTGTTTTGTTATAGAAATTATATCAATTCTCCTTTAATGGTAGGGGCTTCTTCCTGCTAACTACATTTCCCATTGTTCGAGGCTGTCGATGAGTTCATCGAAAGTCTTGATTTTTGATTTTGCCTGAATTTCAGCAATTTGTGCTTCCACAGCAGCATCATACGATTCTTCCGCCACATCGCGGATAACTCCCAATGCGATTGGCATTTCAGGACCCTCCATCAAAGCCAGTTTCATATGCAGTGTTGTATCTTCGCAACTGGCATCGTGAACTAAAATATCGTTTTCAGTAATTCCATTTTCGCCAATTGTTACAACTTTCAGGTTCATTCCATCTAATACTAAACCTTTGTTTCCTTCTTTTCCGAAAATCATCCGTTTGCCGTTTTCCAATGCTATGGTTCTGTCGGCACGAAATTCCTTTTCGGCTAACCAACCATGTGCTCCATCGTTGAAAATAACGCAGTTTACAAGGCATTCGATAATGGAAGTGCCTTTGTGTTTTGCTCCGGCAAGAATGGTCATTTGTGCAGTTTTTAAATCCACATCGAGTAAACGACCGAAGAAAGTCCCCCGAGCTCCCATAGTCAGTTCAGCAGGACGGAATGGACGTTCCACAGTTCCGAATGGTGATGATTTGGTAACGTAGCCTTTCTTTGTTGTTGGTGAATATTGTCCTTTGGTCAATCCGTAAATCTGATTGTTGAAAAGTAATACGTTAATGTCAACATTGCGACGCACACTATGAATAAAATGATTTCCACCAATGGCCAGACAGTCACCGTCACCCGTAATTTGCCAAACGGTCAACTCTGGATTAGCCACTTTTACACCTGTAGCAACTGCAGCTCCACGCCCGTGAATGGTATGGAAGCCATAACTGCTGATATAATAAGGTAAACGTGACGAACATCCAATTCCTGAAATGACAGCCGTTTGATGGGGGTCAACTCCCAAGTCGGCCATCACTTTTTGTAGGGAACTAAGCACTGCAAAATCTCCGCACCCGGGGCACCAACGCACGTATTGATCGCTTTTAAAATCTTTGGCTGTATATTGAGTTCTTATTTTTTCGGTAGTTTCCATGATTTGTCGTAAAAATAATGTTCTTATTTTAATAATAAAGTAAAATGTTCCTCTAATTCGGTAGCTGTAAATGGTTGCCCCTGAACTTTGTTGTATTGCAAGAATTCAACCGCAGGTACTTTCGACCGCAGGAATGTGGCAAATTGTCCGCTATTCAATTCACAAACAACTACTTTTTTATAAGATTGAATCACTTCTATCGTGTTTTTTGGCAGTGGATTTATGTAATTGAAATGTGCCAATGCTACTTTTCCACCTTTATTGATGATCGAATTTATTGCACTCATAAGGTGTCCTTGCGTTCCACCCCAACCTATAACCAATAATTCAGCATCAGTGCTACCTTCAATTTTTAATTCAGGAATAAACTGACTGATATTGTTTATTTTTTCTTCACGCGTATCCACCATTTTTTGATGATTTTCAGGATCGGTAGAAATTGCTCCGGTATAATAGTCTTTTTCTAATCCACCATTCCTGTGTCCAAAGCCCTCCATGCCAGGAACACTCCAATAACGCACCTTTGTTTTTTCATCCCGACTAGTCACTTTGTAGTTTTCCATATCAGATTTTACATAATGAGGGTTAATTTCGGGCAAATGAGCTAGTTTTGGTAATTTCCACAAGGAAGTTCCGTTTCCAATAAATGCATCGGTAAGTAAAATAACCGGAGTCATATGTTCCAATGCAATTTTACTTGCCATAAAGGCATAATGGAAACAGTTATCGGGTGTTCCGGCAGCCATAACCACGGCAGGACTTTCACCGTTGCGGCCGTAAAGAGCCTGTAATAAGTCAGTTTGTTCTGTTTTAGTTGGTAAGCCTGTTGAAGGACCACCGCGCATAACATCAATGACAACCAATGGCAATTCAGCCATAACAGCAAGTCCAATGGCTTCGGATTTAAGTGCCAGCCCCGGACCTGATGTATTTGTAGCAGCCAAACTGCCGGCAAATGCGGCACCAATAGCCGATGTTATTCCGGCAATTTCGTCTTCGGCCTGAACCACTTTTACACCCATATCTTTACGGGCAGTAAGTTCATGCATGATGTCGGTGGCAGGTGTTATCGGATAACTTCCAAGGAAAAGTTGCAAACCGGCTTTTTGAGCTGCTGCAATTAAACCCCAGGCTGTTGCCTTATTTCCACTGATGCTTGTATATTTTCCTTTCGGAGTTTCGTGCGATTTTTCTACAAAATAGGTAGAAACAGTTAGATGTAAATTGTTTCCAAAATTGAAGCCATCGGTAAGCACTTTTATATTGGCTTGCAAGATAGTCGGTTTTTTCCCGAATTTATTTTGCAAAAAATGAATGGCTTGATCAATTGGGCGGTTAAATAACCAGCAAATCAAACCCAATGCAAACATATTTTTGCTTCGTAATACGGTTTTATTGTCAAATCCCATCCCCTCCAGACTCGTTTGAGTAAGTGTGGAGAGCGGGGCAGGAATCAATTGAATTGTATCTGAAATCCCCAATTCTTCGAATGGATTTTCAGTTGTAAAACCAGCTTTGTCATAACCCGATTTATCAAAGGTATCAGCATCGAAAATAATCACACCACCTTTCTTGATAAATTTTGCATTTACCTTCAAAGCTGCCGGATTCATTACCACCAATACATCCGGATCATCTCCGGGAGTGTATATTTTGCTTGAACCTAAATGTACCTGAAAACCTGATACACCTCCTAATGTGCCTTGTGGAGCACGTATTTCAGATGGAAAATCAGGAAAGGTAGAAATTTCATTTCCAAGTATGGCCGAAAGATTGGAGAAAAGCGTTCCGGTCAGCTGCATTCCGTCACCTGAGTCACCAGAGAAGCGAACAACTACATTGTCCAATTCGGTTTTTGTTACATTATCCATTATTATATTCGAAAAAGGGGTTATTTGTAATGTTGAGATGGCAAAAATAGTGAAATATCTTTTGTCTCAAAATTATGTTAAGCTAAAAATGCACAAATTATCAACAAATGAGTAGTAATTAATTTTATTTCAAATTATATGTTGAATATTAATAAATCAGAAGTCTGCATTGTTTGGTGTACGTGGGAATGGAATCACGTCACGTATATTTGACATTCCTGTTACGAAAAGCAGTAAACGTTCAAAGCCAAGTCCAAAACCGGCATGTGGTGCAGTCCCGAATTTACGGGTTTCGAGATACCACCAAATATCTTTTGTAGGTACTCCCATTTCGTCTGCCCTGTTTTTCAATTTGTCGTAATCTTCTTCTCGTTGCGAACCGCCAATGATTTCTCCAATTTTCGGGAATAATACATCCATAGCGCGAACTGTTTTACCGTCATCGTTTTGTTTCATATAAAACGATTTGATTTCCTTCGGATAATCCGTCAGAATAACGGGTTTCTTGAAATGTTGTTCCACCAGGTAACGTTCGTGTTCTGATTGCAGGTCGGTTCCCCAACCAATCGGAAATTCAAATTTATGTCCTTTAGCTACAGCTTCTTCTAAAATTTTAACTCCGTCAGTATATGTAAGACGTTTGAAATCGTTATTCACTACAAAGTTCAGTCGGTCTTGTAATTCTTTGTCGTACATATTCGTAAGAAACTCCAAATCATCTTTACAATTTTCCAATGCCCAACGAACGCAGTATTGTATAAAATCCTGAGCCAGTTGCATATTCTCTTCAATTTCGTTGAAGGCAACTTCGGGCTCAATCATCCAGAATTCCGATAAGTGACGTGGTGTGTTCGAATTTTCAGCCCGAAAGGTGGGTCCAAAAGTATAAATTGCACCCATTGACATGGCAGCCAATTCACCTTCGAGCTGGCCTGAGACAGTAAGACTGGCTTGTTTTCCAAAAAAATCGCCACTGTAATCAATTTGTCCGCTTTCATCTTTCTTCAAGTCGTACAAGTTCAACGTTGTTACCTGAAACATTTGTCCGGCACCCTCGCAATCAGAAGCGGTGATAATTGGCGTATGGAAATAGAAGAATCCCCGTTCGTGGAAAAAGCGGTGAATGGCCATTGCCATATGGTGACGAATGCGGAAAACGGCACCAAAAGTATTTGTACGCGGGCGTAAATGAGCAATTTCGCGCAGAAACTCCATAGTATGGCCTTTTTTCTGCAAAGGATAAGTTTCAGGATCGGCAATTCCGTAAATTTCGATTTTTTCGGCCTGAATTTCTACCGCCTGTCCCTGTCCGAGCGATTCAACCAGTTTCCCAATGACACTAATACAAGCCCCGGTTGTGATAGGTTTTAGGAATTCATCTCCAAAGCTTGAGTTATTGGCAACTACCTGAATATTATGAATTGTCGAACCATCATTCAATGCAATAAAACTCACATTTTTATTTCCACGGCGTGTTCTTACCCAACCTTTTATGTTCACTTCAGCACCAAAATCTTCCCTTTTTAATGCATCAACAATAATCGTTCTACTCATACAGTTTTATTTATTATTCGGATTCTAATTTTAAGACCACAAAAGTACAAATTTTCAACGAGAAATTCTGTAATAAAAATATACAAAAGCACCTGTTTGATTCAAACAGGTGCTTTTGTGTGTTGTGGATAAATGTTTTATTTTCTTCTTCTCGATTTTTCCATAGTACCAGTCATACTCATAGCACAACGGAAACCAATATCGTTAGTTGATTTATTCTGATCCAAATATCGGCGTGCAGAAGGATTTAGCCAGTATGCACGGTCTTTCCATGAACCGCCTTTATAAACTCTCGTTTTATCGGTAACTCTGGGGCGTAGAATATCAGTCGGATCATTTTTATTCGATTTTAAATTGGCCAAACCTGTTGAATCATTTACCAGAAAATCAATCTGTGAAGAAGCATCTCCATCCTTGAAATTTCTAACATCATCACCTTTAGCCACTTCAGTCGCAATACGTCCCAGTGAGTCCACTTTATAGGTTTTATTACCCAATTCATCTGTTTCAGAAACAACCGGAGTTAAATATACATTACCCCTGAATGAGTTATATTCGGCTACATCTGAGTAAGATGTTGCACGGTACACGTCTAATACCCACTCGTTTACGTTTCCAGCCATATTATACAACCCAAAATCGTTCGGGAAGAATGCGTTGACTTGAGCGATTATACTTAAATTGCCAGATGTTCCCATCATGTCACCACGGCCTCTTACATAATTAGCCATCATACGTCCCTGATTTTTTTTTGAAGAATTACGTAGTTGATTGCCTGACCATGGATAAATTTTTCCCTCGGGAACCATTCCATTTTCATCGGGACTCAAAGCATAGGCAGCATATTCCCATTCGGCTTCAGTTGGTAGTCTGAAATTCGAGTAAAGTATACCTTCTGACATATCCACTTTTCGGTTGTGACCGTATAAATCTTTTTTAGGATTTTTCCCAATTGCTGGCTGATAGTTTGCTTGTAATAAGTATTTTTGAGTGTTGAAAACAAAGTTGTTCGCAATAGAATCTAAATCAGTCAGTTGGTCAAGTTTTGAATAGTCTGGTGGTAGAATTACGCCTGATTGAATCAAAGCCAGTTCATTTGCTCGGTCAGTACGCCATTGACAAAAATCTACAGCCTGTTCCCATGTAATTCCAACAACTGGATACTCATTATAGGCAGGATGTGTAAAATAGTTTTGAAGATAAGGTTCGTTATAAGCCAAATCTTCACGCCAAACGCTCACATCAGGTAATGCTTTTTGAACCAGTTTTGGAGCTGCTTTTCCAAATACCACTTTCATCCAGTTTACATATTCATTCCAATCTTTATTCCTAATTTCCCATTCATCCATATAAAATGAACTAACAGTTATTCTACGGGGAGCATTGTTACGGGGCGCATTCGTAATATATTCACCTTTCTCACCAATGGTAAATGAACCGCCTTCAATCGCTACCATTCCGGGAGGTACTCTTGTAATAAAGCTTTTCTTAACAGTATAGCCAGCCCCATTCTTATCATTGTATTTCCAACCGGTTAAACGGGAATAACCTTCGTCTGAATTACCAACACAGGCAAACATGGTTATCGATAAAGTTATCGTCACTAATTTAGCTATAGTTTCCAATTTCATAATAAGCATGAATAAATATAAAAATAAAAATACATTAAAAACAACTTTGCAAAAATAGTACTTTTTTCCTTTAAAAAGTCAATTCAGAATGTTTTTTTGGCAAATCAAAAAAAATAATACCGCATATATAACAGATTTTTTCTCAAAAACGTATAGTTTCGCTTAAATTCTTCAAATTTTTCTTAAACTCGACTGTCTGTCGCTATATTTTCTTACTTTTGCAGTAGGTAATTAACAAGTAATTGCGTTTGAAAAACGTTCAATGTTATGATTCTTAAATCCTTGCAATTAAAATTGAATAATCGTTTGTTTGATTTATCAACTCCCTTAGTTATGGGAATTGTAAATGTCACACCTGATTCTTTTTACAAAGGAAACCGCTTTATGACTGACAGATCAGTTTTAAATGCTGTTGAAAGGATGATGTCCGAAAACGTTGATATTATTGATATAGGTGGTTATTCAACTCGTCCTGGAGCTAACTTTATTTCGCAGGATGAAGAAATTAAAAGAGTTTCGGAAGGCATTGAAGTAATCTTAAAGAAATACCCTGAAGCTATTATTTCAGTGGATACTTTTCGTTCGGCAGTAGTCCGACATGTGGTTAAAGAGTTTGAAATTGCGATGATAAATGATATTGGTGGCGGCACATTGGACGATTTAATGTTTGAAACTATTGCAAATTTAGAGCTGGCATATATTCTAATGCATACAAAAGGGAGTCCTCAGTTAATGCAGTCGAATACACAATATGAAAACGTTGTTTCGGAAGTGTTGCTTTTTCTTGAAAAAAGACTTGCTCAGCTGCATTTACTTGGTGTAAAAGATGTGATTATTGATCCTGGTTTCGGATTTGCAAAAACCCAGGAACAAAACTATCAACTTTTGAACAAACTTCATTATTTAAAGGAATTACAAGTTCCGATATTGGTTGGGCTTTCCCGAAAATCGATGTTGTATAATTTGCTCGAGACGGATGCAGCGGGGGCTTTGAATGCAACAGTTGGAGCAAATATGCTTGCTTTGATGGGTGGTGCCTCTATTCTTCGTGTTCACGATGTGAAGGAAGCAAAACAAGCTGTCTCAATTTTTATGGAATTTAGGAATCAGGAAGTAAGTTGCAATTAATAAAATTGACAAGATAAAATCTAAATTATGGGCTTTCAAATAGGATTTAAAGATGTAGTTGATATTTTTCTGGTGGCTATATTGCTTTATCAGACATTTCAACTCTTGAAACGTACCGGGGCTGTCAATATATTTGTCGGTATTCTTACTTTTATAATATGCTGGTTTCTTGTTTCGTATGTTTTTAAAATGGAACTTTTGGGTGGTATTTTCGATCGGGTAATCAGCGTAGGAGCTTTTGCTCTGATAGTTCTTTTTCAGGATGAAATTCGACGGTTTTTTTCCAAAATTGGTTCTCGAAGAAGAGGAAGCATATTTTATTCCCTCAAGCGATTTTTTGGAAACAGCAATAATGAAAAAGAAAAAATAGATTTCGATTTGGTCCAAGTGGTGTTGGCTTGTCGTAATCTTTCTAAAAGTTCGACGGGAGCGTTGATTATTCTCACCCGTAATAATAGTCTCGACTTTTACGCTCATTCAGGCGAACAACTGAATGCGAATATAAACTCACGGCTTATTGAAAGTATTTTCTTCAAAAACAGTCCTTTACATGATGGTGCATTGATTATTTCAAGCCGTAAGCTAAAAGCTGCTGCCTGTATTTTGCCGGTCTCAAAAAATCAATCCATCCCTAAACGAATGGGTTTGCGTCACCGGGCTGCATTGGGTGTAACTGAAAACTCGGATGCCATTGCAATAGTTGTTTCTGAGGAAACCGGACATATTTCCTATGCTCATAATGGTCAATTAACAGTAAATCTAAAACCTGAACAACTAGAACATTTTCTGTCGGATGAAATGGTTTGATTTCCGTTTAAAAAAAAGTCCCGATAAACTGTTGAAGTTTATCGGGACTTTTATATTTAATCCTCTTTTAGTTGTGGAGTAATCAGTTTGTACCCTTTACCATGAATATTGATAATGGCCACATTTTGATCGTCTTTCAATAATTTGCGTAGTTTAGTGATATACACGTCCATGCTACGAGCATTAAAATAATTATCGTCCACCCAAATTGTTTTCAACGCAAAGTTACGTTCCAGAATGTTATTAGCATTTGCTGCTAACAAATTAAGTAATTCAGATTCTTTAGTAGTAAGTTTTTTCGATTCTCCTTCGAAAATAAGAATTTGTTTCTGAGCATCAAATGTAAATGCGCCGATTTGGTAAATAACCACATCTTTAGCACGTTTGCCTTTCACTCGTCGCAAAATTGATTCAATGCGATACAATAATTCTTCCATGCTGAAAGGCTTTGATAAATAATCGTCAGCACCCAATTTGAATCCTTGTAAAATGTCTTCTTTCATTGATTTTGCGGTCAAGAAAACTATAGGCACTTCAGAATTCATAGATCGGATATCGGCTGCTAAAGCAAAACCATCCTTTTTAGGCATCATCACGTCCAATACACATAAGTCGTATTTATTACGTGAAAAAGCTTTGTAACCAGCTTCACCATCGGGTTGCAAATCTGCATCATACCCTTTAGTCTGCAAATACTCTCTGAGAAGCATGCCAAGATTTTCATCATCTTCGCACAACAAAATTTTCACTTTTTCGTCTGTCATAATCGTTAATTTTTTAAAGTTGGTATTGTAATTGTAAATTTTGTACCGATCATAAGTTCACTTTCAACTTTGATTGTTCCTTTATGCTCGACTATTATTTTTTTTACGTAAGCTAATCCAAGTCCGAAACCTTTCACATTGTGCAAATTCCCAGTCGAAACCCGATAAAATTTTTCAAAAATCCGTTTCAAATCATCCTTACTTATGCCAATGCCGTTATCTTCAATGCTAATCATTAAATTGTTTTTATCATTCCACGTTTCAATGGTTAATAGCAATGGTTTATCACTGTATTTCAACGCATTATCCATCAAATTGAAAATAACGTTGGTGAAATGTACTTCATCTATCAATGCTACATCGTAGCCAGCTTTTAGTTTTGAAGTTATTTTTCCACCCTTACTCGTAACTTTAAGCGAGAAATTACTTATAATATCTGAAATAAGTGAATTAATCCTCATTTCATTCAAATTCAGCATCGAATTATCTTTCTCGAAAATCGCCATTTGTAACACTTTTTCCACCTGAAAACTCAGCCGCTTTGTTTCGTCACGAATTACATTTGAAATATGCTTCAACGTTTCGGGAGTTTTGCCGACGCTCGAATCCTGAAGCATTTGTGATGCCAACGAAATCGACGAAATGGGCGTTTTAAACTCATGCGTCATGTTGTTCACAAAGTCATTTTTCATATTGCTCAGCTGTTTCTGCCTGAAAATGATTATGATAGCAACAATAAAAACTCCTAATACCAATGCAATTAATCCAATTGAAGGCAGTAATAAATTCATTGAATTTAAAATGTAATTTTGTTTTGTAGGAAAATTTACCTGCAGATATGCAATCTTATTAGACTCTTCTAAGGGAAAGAAACGTTGTGTGTAAATATTACTCTTGTTGCCCAGTGTTTTTTCGTGAATGTCTTTGTGGCATTGATAAATAACCTTACCTTGTTTGTCAACCACCGAATAACTAAAGGGGAGTGTCACCCCATTATTTACCAACACCTTTTCCAAAATTCCATTCAGTTCTTCGAAATTAACACGTTCGCTAATTTCTTTTTCATCAATCTCTTTTATCCATCTGAAAACGGCCTGATCAAGTATAGTTTTAGAACGTGAAAAATTTTGCTTGAATCTATCTTGTAAATACTGAGAAGTTTCCTGGATTGTAGCTTTCCCATGGCTAGTTGATAATCTGATTGATGGTCTGTTCTTTTGTTCTGAAGTAAGTTTCAGATTTTTCGCCATACTGTCAATATTACTTTTCAACCGAATGTTTTGCGCCTCAAGACTTAATACCTTATTATTTTCATTATAATCAATTCCCTGTAAAGTCTGGCTAAGATATTCAAGTGCTTCATTTTCTTCAACTAAGCTAACCGTTTGAAATAAACTCCGCTGAACGTTCTCATTGAACTGATTTTCAATCATTTCAGCATTTATTCTGACATAACGGGTTTGTAATGCAATCAGCCCCACAAAAGTGAGCAGCATCAAAATGATTAAAATCCATATAGTCCTTCTT
>JBAWXD010000032.1:0-25709 GCA_037144275.1 Paludibacter sp.
TGCATAAAAGCATAGCAGATGGTAGAACCAACAAACTTAAAACCACGCCTAATTAAATCCTTGCTCATGGCATCCGATTCGGCTGATTTGGCCGGAATTCCGGCATTGGAAGTAGGATGATTCAGAAGGGTGTTGTAACCCGTAAATTGCCAGATATAGCGGTCGAATGTTCCGAACTCGGCTTGAACGCGTAAAAAAGCCTGAGCATTGCTTACGGTTGTCCGGATTTTGGCCTGATTACGAACTATGGAAGGGTCCTGCATAAGTTCCTGTATTTTGTCTTCGTTGTACAATGCCACTTTCTCCGGTTCGAAATTATCAAAAGCACGGCGAAAATTTTCCCGCTTGTGAAGTATTATTTTCCAGGTAAGCCCTGCCTGAAAGGCATCCAGCACCATAAACTCAAATAATTTTCGGTCATCATGAAGTGCTACGCCCCATTCTTCATTGTGGTATCGGAGCATTAGTTCGTCTTGTCCCGGCCAGCTACAATCAGTTAATATATAATTCATGAAGAGCAGTAGTTAATGGTCAATGGTTAATGGACAATGCATAATATTGGATTCTTAAAGATTTTCTTTGCAAAGAAAAGAATTTTCACTCATAAATGTTGTAAATTTGCTTGTTATTTGTTAGTAGTTGTTGTTTCGAGCAATTAAGCATTGTGAATTATGAATTGTGAATTAGTTTTTGATCCATATCAGATTATCCGGAAATACTATCCGCAGGGAACAGAGATTTATCAGGTGTTGGTTGTTCACAGTGAGCAGGTGAGAGACAAAGCCTTACAAATTGCGGAACGTCATCCCGGGTTCGGACTTGATACGCAATTCCTTGCCGAAGCAGCCATGCTGCACGATATTGGCATTTTTCAGTGCGATGCTCCCCGTATTTATTGTCATGGACCGCATCAATACATTCAACATGGTTATTTAGGTGCCGATTTGTTGCGAGCTGAAAATCTGCCAAAACATGCGTTGGTTTGTGAACGGCATACCGGTGTAGGCCTTTCGCTTGAAATGATTCAACGAAGTAATCTGCCTTTGCCTCAGCGCGATATGCTCCCGGTGAGCATGGAAGAGCAGGTTATTTGTTATGCTGATAAGTTTTATTCAAAAACGCAGTTACACAAAACTCATTCGATTGAAAGAATCCGGGAATATCTGGGACGTTATGGAGCGTTGGAAGTTCAGAAATTCAATGAGTGGAAAAACCTTTTCGAAAATGATTTATAAGAATTTGTGGGAAAATCCCACACTCAGGAATTGTTTAAACTGTAGTTTTGCCACCGAGCCATCTTTCTCGATTATCGTGTTATCGTAACGGGGATTGAATGAAATACGGGTGGATAAAAAGCGGTTGATAGTCATATTAGCCACAATTTCCCAATCGATTTCGACCTTTTGATAGTTGGTATAGAACAAGAATTTGGAATCCAGTTGTATATTAGGTGTAACTTGATTTGAATAAATCACTTTCAACGAACTACCGATTTCGCTCAGTTTATTTTCGCCGGTTTTAATCCCAAATAGATTTGGATCAACCAGGGGATTATTTAAATAAATGAATTTATAGGAAATCGGAGAAACCAATAAAGACCATATTTTTTTGTACTTGTAATCAAGCCCGCCATTAATACTCAAACGGATAGGTGTAAGAAACGAGCCTTTCGTGTTGATAAAATCAATCCCTTTATAGGCATTGAAAAATTGAGTGGAACAATCGACTGAACCACTATAAAAGAAATTTCCACCTGCTTTTATCCCCAGTTTGCTGTTGATTTTTAGTACGTCGTCATTCGTAACCACATAGAATTTATTATTGGTTTGGTCGGTTATCGATACAAATCCCATTCGCCACTCAGCAGAATTATCCCATTGAATATTTTTCTTATCATCGTAGCTTAGCTGACCGTTTAAAATACCTAACACGGCAAGATTGGAGTTACCACCCTGATACCAATTAGCGGAAATTACACTTTCGGAAAATTGTGCCAGTGAATTGACTTTATATTGCCAGGGTCCGAGTTGGGGATTCTTTACCACAAGTTTTCTGGTTCGTATCGGAACTTCATCTTCATTCTCAAATTCAACATTCGTAATCGGTTTTCTTGCAATAAACCGTGTGCTGTTACCAGTTGGATCGGGCAATTGATCAAAGCTCATAATATAAAGATTCGCCGCATTTCGGGTAATCTGGTCACGGGCTTCATTGCGCAATTGTGCAATTATTTCATCAAGGGATGTTTGTTTATCGCTCGGTTGATTTGAAACAAGTTGAACTTTTCTCCCATAAAATAATGCCTTCAGGTCGGTTTTTGCAGTTGGTCTTTCTGTATTGCTCAATCCGTTATAAACTAATTCGATAAAGAATGGATTGGCTAATAGAAGTATTGAGTCAATTTTTTCCGGTTCTGTTTTTTGCAAACTAATTGAGTCGGTTGAACTGATTTTAGTGTTTATGGTAGGAGCGAGGCTACTTGTTTTTACAAGGCCTCTGGTGCTAAGTTCTTCCAATTCAGATTTTGAAATCGTAATGACTTTCGTTTGAGCCTTTTTTTCTGTAGGTTTAGATGCTGTATCGCTTAACGCGTTCTGAACCAAACTGTCGATATTGAGGCCGGTTGACGCGGATTTATTTTCGTAAGCAGGAAGTGAGCCCAACTCAGCAGCCCTCAGCTGATAATTAAATAATAAAAATAAAACTAAACTAAATACCTTCAACTTCATATTTAATGGGAATAATAACTTTTCAAACGAATAAAGAAATCAATATTTATCAGGAATTTTCAAAACCGGCAGGTAGCGATTTGTTTCCTGTTTTTGCGCCCAGTTCTTTTATTTTCTCGGCGGTTCGGATGATGTTTCCGCTACCGTCTTTCATTTTTTTCATGGCATCGTCGTATGCGGTTGAAGTACGGTCGATATTGGCTTTGATCTTTGCCATATCTTCGGCAAAACCGATAAATTTGTCGTATAATGCCCCGCTCAGCCGGGCAATTTCCTGTGCATTTTTTGTTTGGTTTTCCTGTTTCCAAATCGAAGAAATGGTTCGCAGCGTAGCCAATAAAGTGGTTGGGCTTACAATCACAATTTTGCGCTCCCAGGCATAAGCAAAAATATCACTGTCGCCCTGAACTGCTACTGAAAACGAAGCTTCAATGGGCAAAAACATCAACACAAAGTCCGGTGTATTCAGATTTTGTGCATTCTGATAATTTTTTTCACTCAGCAGTTTCACATGACTTCGCAAGGAGTTGACATGATCTTTCAGGTATGACACTCTTTGTTCGTCGGTATCAGCCGACATGAGTCGTTCATAAGCCACCAACGAAACTTTTGAATCGATAATAATATGTTTATTATCCGGTAAATGGATAATCACATCGGGTCGTTGCACATTCGCATCATTCCCTTCAACTACTTCTTCACGCTCGTATTCCTGACCCCTTGTCAATCCCGACCGTTCCAACACACGTTCCAGAATTACTTCGCCCCAGTTTCCCTGCTTTTTCACATCGCCTTTCAGGGCTTTTGTCAGGTTATTGGCTTCTTCGCTCACCCGGGTATTGAGTTCTGTCAGTTTCCGGACTTCTTCCCGTAAGCTTATTTTATCGCGTAATTCTTTATCGTATGTTTCGTCTACCTTTTTCTCAAAATTTAAAATCCGTTCTTTCAAGGGGTTGAGTATTTCGCTCAGATTTTTATGATTTGAAACAGAAAATTCCTCCGAACGTTCCTTTAAAATCTTGGTAGCGATATTCTCAAACTCAGTAGTTAAGCGTTTTTGAAGATTTTCAATTTCGCTTTTCTGATTTTCGAGTTTTTCTGCCAGATTTTCGTTGACGGTTTTCAGCGATGCAACTTCCATGCCACGATTGTTAGCAAGTTCCTGTTGTTGTGCCTGTTCCAGCTGGATACGATCCATCTCTTCTACCTTATTTTTCAGTTTTTCTTCAGCCACCCGAAGGTTTGTGTTGGATTCATTCAATGTATCAGTCAGGTTTTTTTCGTTGATTTCCAGCGACTTTTGTAAATTACTCTGTCTGCGGGACAAAATTATCCAGGCCGATAAAAAACCAACTGCCAACGCGAAAATTGCTAATATGTATTCCATAAATTTAATTCTTAAAAATAATTCTTAAAGCCTTTTTAGCAGATTGGAGGTCTAATCAAACAGTGTAGGATGATCCTCTTCCATTTTTCGGAGAATATTAAGCATAACGGCTTCCCGTATAAACTTTGATTTGTTTTGTATCCTGTACTTGACAATGTAACGGTTCAGCACCTTATTTTCTTCATCGTTAAGGGTGAAAACCTGTCTGTGAATGCGTAGTGAATTCCGTTGTGAAGCCGGAATTGAATTCTTTTTTGCCATACGATTTTTTATTTCGCACAAAAATAATATTATCTTAGCGATTTTAACGACATTATAACAAAAAACTGTATTTTTGCCATTAAAATCAATGAATTAATCATTAACCCTAAATCATTAACCCTAAATCATTAAAAAAAATGGCAGAACATAATGAATTAGGTAATTTGGGCGAAGAACGGGCTCAGGCCTATCTTCGTGAAAAAGGATATAGCATTCGCCATACCAACTGGCATAATTCTACACCTTCGGGTGCAGCTGGTAAATTGGAGCTCGACATTGTGGCCGAAAAAGAGGGTTTGTTGATTGTTGTTGAAGTTAAAACCCGCTCTACCGAAACCTTTGAACATCCTGCCGAGGCCATTACCAAGCGAAAAATAAGAAATATCATCAATGCTACTCACGAATACATATTTCAGTTTGATTGGCAGGGTGAAACCCGTTTCGATGTCATGTCTGTTGTTCCGCATGGTCAGGATTTTCTGATTGAACATATTGAAGATGCTTTCCTCTCTCCGTTATTTTGAATATAAACAGCTAAAAAGGGTATAATTATACTGAAATACCGATTGCATGACATATACATACGAATTGTTTAAAAAATGTTTTAGATTATACCTAATACTGTTTCGATTCTCAACTTGTTTGCGTACTTTTGCAAAATAATTAAATAGATTGGATTTGGTTGTTAGTTAAACATTAAAATATCTCAAAATGAAATCATTAGAAAAAAGTGTAGCTGAAAAACTACTGAAAATAAAGGCTGTAAAATTGCAACCCAATAATCCATTTATATGGGCATCGGGATGGAATTCACCCATATATTGCGATAACCGTAAAACGCTTTCATATCCTCAACTCCGAACATTTATAAAAGTTGAACTGGCACGACTAATTCTTGAAATGTATCCCGATGTAGAAGTAATTGCAGGTGTCGCAACCGGTGCTATTGCTCAGGGAGCTTTGGTAGCCGATGCCTTGGGCTTACCATTTGTGTATATCCGCCCGACCCCAAAAGATCATGGATTGGAAAATATGATTGAAGGCGATTTACGTCCAAAGCAAAAAGTGGTGGTGATTGAAGATCTTATTTCTACCGGTGGAAGTAGCCTCAAAGCAGTAGAAGCTATTCGAAATGACGGTTCAGAAGTATTGGGAATGTTGGCAATTTTCACCTACGGATTTCCGGTGGCTGAACAAAAGTTCAAAGCAGCCAAAGTGAAACTGACTACACTTTGCAACTATGATGGCGTTCTGGCTGAAGCACTGGCAACAAAATATATCACTGCCGATGATATCAAAACCCTTCAGGAATGGCGCAAAAACCCGGCGATTTGGAAAGCCGAATAAATTGATACTTGAAAGATTTACAATTTACGATTGAACTAACATGAGTTTATTTCGTTCATTAAAATGGATTAAAACTGAGAGTTTTAGCCATACATTTGTAAATTGTAAATTAATAAATCGTAAATCTAAAATATGACAACATACGAAAGCGATATTAAGGCCATTTCTTCGAACGAAGAAGTGGTTTTTGCTATTCTGAGTGATTTGAAGAACCTGCAAAAATTGCAGGATAATCCCTCCCTGAAAGACAAAGCAAAAGATTTAGAGTTTGATACCGACAGTTGCAGTTTTGCGGTGGAAGGATTTGGAAAAATGGGTTTCCGAATAGTGGAGCGTGAACCATTTAAAACCATCAAAATGGTTTCGGAAAATGCTCCGGTAGAAATAAATGTCTGGATTCAATTGAAAGCTGTTGCCGAAAATGAGACCCGTTTGAAACTTACACTGAAAGCCGATCTGCCCATGATGATTAAACTGATGGTTGACAAAAAGTTGCAGGAAGGGCTAAACTCAATAGCGGAATTGCTCGCGAATACCTTATCCACTCCGATAAATTAGAATATTATGGCAAAACTCTGGGAAAAAAGTACAGAGGTGAATGCTAAAATTGAGGCATTTACCATTGGTCGCGATCGTGAAATGGATGTTTTTCTGGCTAAGTACGATGTTCTCGGCTCGATGGCTCATATTCGTATGTTGGAATCCGTGGGTTTGCTTCAAACCGACGAACTGACTTTGCTTCTTAGAGAACTAAAAAACATCTTTCTGTTAGCTGATAAAGGAGAATTTGTGATTGAGGAAGGGGTCGAAGATGTACATTCACAGGTAGAAATGCTTCTCACCGCCAAACTGGGCGATATAGGAAAGAAAATTCACAGCGGACGTTCCCGAAACGATCAGGTGTTAGTTGATTTAAAGCTTTTTGCCCGTGCCGAAATTGAAAGAACAGTTTCTTCGGTTAATCATTTATTCGACGTGCTGATTTCCCAAAGCAATAAATACAAAGATGTTTTGCTTCCGGGTTACACTCATTTGCAGGTGGCTATGCCATCGTCGTTTGGATTGTGGTTTGGAGCCTATGCCGAAAGTTTAGCCGACGATTTACAGCTTTTGCTTTCGGCCTGGAAAATTACCAATCGAAATCCCCTGGGCTCTGCTGCCGGGTATGGTTCTTCGTTTCCGCTTAATCGCCAAATGACAACTGATTTGTTAGGTTTTGATTCCATGAATTACAATGTGGTGTACGCTCAAATGGGACGTGGAAAAATGGAACGTACCGTGGCAAATGCACTGGCAAGTGTGGCTGCAACAGTTGCTAAACTGGCTTTTGATGCGTGTCTGTTTAGTTCTCAGAATTTCGCATTTATCCGTTTGCCAGACGAATTTACGACCGGTTCGAGCATAATGCCACACAAAAAAAACCCGGATGTATTTGAACTTACGCGTGCCAAATGCAACAAATTGCAATCGATTCCACAACAAATAATGCTGATAACAAACAATTTGCCTTCGGGTTATTTTCGTGACTTACAGATTATTAAAGAAGTGTTTGTTCCTGCTTTTGCTGAATTGATTGATTGCCTTGAAATAACTGCAATGATGATGGCTCAGCTGAAAGTGAATACCGAAATCCTGAGTGATTCCCGTTATGATTATCTTTTCAGCGTGGAAGAAGTAAACCGTTTGACACTTTCGGGAGTACCATTCCGTGATGCTTATAAGCAAGTTGGTTTGGAAATCGAGGCAGGAAACTTTAAACCCAATAAAACAGTCAATCATACCCACGAGGGCAGTATTGGAAATTTGTGTAACGACGAAATCTGTATTTACAAAGATGATATTTTAAGTCAGTTTACTTTCCAGAAAGTAAAGGAGGCGGAACAAAATCTGTTGGCATAACATTATTCCTATGAAATATAAAAACCTTGCAACCCGAAAGTTGCAAGGTTTTTCACTTATATATAGAATCCACAGGGTTGCGCCTGCGGGAAGATAGTTCTTTTTACAGTTGACAATGTTTAATTGACAGTTAAAAATTTCATTATAAACTGTCAACTATCAACTGTCAATTGGTCTACATCATTCCACCCATTCCGCCGCCTATAGGCATTTGTGGAGCAGGAGCATCTTCTTTCTTTTCGGTGATTACACATTCGGTAGTCAGGAACATTCCGGCAATTGAAGCGGCATTTTCAAGGGCTACACGGCAAACTTTAGCGGGATCAACCACACCGGCAGCATAGAAATTCTCATATTTATCGGTACGAGCATTGTAACCAAAGTCATCTTTGCCTTCGCGTACTTTCTGAACAACTACTGCTCCTTCTTTACCTGCATTGGCAACGATTTGGCGAAGCGGTTCTTCAATGGCGCGTTTAATAATTTCTATTCCGGTTTGTTCGTCATCGTTGTCAGCTTTAATTTTGCTCAACGAGTCGATAGCACGGATATACGCCACACCACCACCGGGAACAATTCCTTCTTCGATAGCAGCACGGGTTGCACTCAAAGCATCTTCTACGCGATCTTTCTTTTCTTTCATCTCTATTTCAGAAGCAGCACCCACATAAAGTACAGCAACTCCACCCGATAATTTAGCCAGACGTTCCTGTAGTTTTTCACGATCGTAATCTGAAGTTGTAGAAGCTATCTGAGCTTTGATTTGACCTACACGACTAGCAATTGATTCTTTTGAACCTGCACCGTTTACAATCACAGTATTGTCTTTGTTAACAGTTACCTTTTCGGCAGTTCCAAGCATTTCCAATGTAGCTTGTTCCAATTTAATTCCTTTTTCTTCCGAAATTACAATACCACCAGTCAGGATAGCAATGTCTTCCAACATTTCCTTACGACGGTCGCCAAAACCCGGAGCTTTTACAGCACAGATTTTCAGATTGGCACGCAAGCGGTTCACTACTAAAGTGGTCAACGCTTCACTGTCAACATCTTCGGCGATAATCAACAATGGTCGTCCTGACTGAACAGCTGGTTCCAATACCGGAAGTAATTCTTTGAGGTTTGATATTTTTTTATCGTGAATCAGGATATATGGTTTTTCCATTTCCACTTCCATTTTCTCCGTATTGGTAACGAAATAAGCCGAAATATAACCGCGGTCGAATTGCATACCTTCAACCACTTCAATGGTAGTATCAGTTCCTTTGGCTTCTTCGATAGTAATTACACCGTCTTTCGAAACCTGACGCATTGCATCTGCAATAAGCTTACCGATTACAGCATCGTTATTGGCCGAGATGGAAGCAACCTGTTCAATTTTGTCGTAGTCATCTCCAACCGTTTTAGCCTGAGCAGCAATGCTTTTTACCACTTCAGCAACAGCTTTGTCAATCCCGCGTTTCAAATCCATTGGATTTGCACCGGCAGCCACATTTTTCATTCCCACACCAACAATGGATTGTGCCAACACCGTTGCGGTAGTTGTTCCATCACCTGCATCATCACTGGTTTTCGAAGCAACTTCTTTTACTAATTGTGCTCCCAAATTTTGGAATGCATCTTCCAGTTCCATTTCTTTAGCTACTGTAACACCATCTTTGGTAATATGGGGTGCACCGAATTTCTTTTCGATAATTACATTGCGACCTTTTGGTCCAAGTGTTACTTTTACAGCATTTGCTAATACATCAACTCCTTTTTTGAGTTGATCACGGGCTTCAATATTGAATAAAATTTCTTTGCTCATAAGTTTGCCCCCTAACCCCCTCTAGGGGGAATACGCCGGGGATAGCGTGTTTTATAGAGTAAATTATTATAATTTAATTTATTTTGAGATTTCCGCACTCTGATTCCCCCTAGAGGGGGTTAGGGGGCAGCCTTTTTTAAATAATTGCCAAAATATCAGATTGGCGCATAATCAGGTATTTTTCACCTTCCCATTCCAATTCTGTTCCGGCATATTTGCCATAAAGCACGTTGTTACCAACTGCAACTACCATAACTTCGTCTTTTGTTCCGTTACCCACGGCCAATACTTCGCCTTTTAGCGGTTTCTCTTTTGCTGAATCTGGAATAATGATTCCACTAATCGTTTTTTCTTCTGCCGGTGCCGGTTTCACCAACACGCGGTCAGCTAATGGTTTAATGTTCATATTTTTCAGTTTTAAATTAATATATTATTCGTTTGTAAAGTTTGAAAGTTTATAAAGTTTGAAAGTTATAAACATTGATTTTTGATTTGCGAATTTTGTGCCAAAGCTTTTTTCTGTCAGTTTTGACAGCTAGAACGGTTTTGTATTGCTAAATTTGTTCGACGGGCTGACAACTTGTCATTTTTTTCCCTTAAAACAGTTCACTTAACCGTTTTGCCTGCACTTTATTTGAAAATTGAGGAAATAAAATCTTTTCCCGCTCGATTATATCCGTTTGATTGAAAGGAATCAGCATTAGCTTATTGCATATCTCAATTTGCTCTTCACTCTGGTTGGCAATATGGCATAGTTTATCAAGTCCGCTTCCTTCCAGCATTAATTGATTGACTAAAACATGTCGGCCTGCAAAAAGAGTATTGAGCAGTTTTAATTTCAGACCAGTTCCCTGAAAAGTGACCAACACATGAACTTGCGCATTCCGAATTAATGCTGCCATTTCCGCTTCGACGGGGTTTGCAATTAATTCAATATTCGGATAATTTGCAATAATTTTCTCCAACCTTTTTGTTGGTTTTAAGCCAGCCACTATGCTTTTATAACTGAGTTTGCTAAAAACCTTCTCGCAAAGGTAAATGGCTGCAAGTTCATTTTCAGGGACTGAAAGATTGGCGTGATAGAGCAGAAAATCAGACTGACCCGGTAAGGCTACAATGCTATTATTGCCGTGAAAACCAGGAATAAACTCAACACGTTTATGAGGTAATCTTGATTTAAGCTGATCTCTATCAGACTGAGATATAGCTACTAATACATCGGCAGATTCCAAATTTTTCTCAAATGCTTTGAATCTCAAAGACTCCAGCGAATAATATATTTTTTTAATAAAACTGTCAGTTGATTTCGCTAACCCTTTGTAATAATCCTGTTCGATATTTGCTTCGCGAAACAATTTTATCCGGTTTGCCAGACCGGGGTGGTTCAAATAATAACAGGACATCAAGCCTTCAAACAAAATCGGATAATTGTCTTTTAAAAGATTTTCGAGAAGCTTATTTTTTTTTCGGCTATAAACCGTGTAAGGAAGAACACTAAGATGCGATAAAACAGAGGTGTTTCGCTTATAATAATATACTTTCGAGCAGATTTTTTCCAGTTCCGGTGCATGATTTCCCCTGTATTCGAAGCAGTGAAGTATAATTTCAATCCCATTTTCATGCAGTGCTTTCAGCTTGTAATATACGTCGATGGCCCCGCCATAATTGGCAGGATAAGGAATGTCAAACGAAATTACATGCAACTGCTTACTCATTTTTTTTGAATTGAAAATCAATTGTTTATTATTCCTATCAGAACTTTTTCTTCGTTTTCCCAACAAAGATCAACTTTTGATTTCGCTGTATTTTGCTTCACTATTTTGTATCTGACCTCATCGGCAAAAATACCTTTGACGATTTCGGCAATATGCTTAGGTTCATGATTTTGAATGTAATATCCAATGTCATACTGATCTATGATTTGTTTTAATTCTGGTAATCCGGAAGAAAGTGTGGGAATGCCGGAATGAATAAAATCAAACAATTTATTCGGTAGCGAAAAATGGTAATTCAGGTTGGTATCTTTATCTATTGCCAAGCCCAAATCGCTGTTCATGCTGTATTGTCGAAGTTCAGCGAAAGGCATTTTGGGTTTAAAAATCACTTTTTCCTGTAAATTAGTTGACTGAACTAATTTTCGAAGGGTAGGCAGCGCATCACCACTCCCGACAATCAGTAAAACACAATCGTCTAGAAATTGCATGGCCAGACAAGCTTCTTCAGCTCCACGATCAATGTTTATTCCTGTTCCCTGTAGAATCAGAATATGCTTGTTTTCAGGCAATTCCAGTTCTTTCCTGGTTTTCAGTCGCTCTGGAGCAAAAGTAGACGGAATATTCCGACTGATATGAACTGTTTTGTGATATTTATCGGCATATAATTTCGCAATCGAGCTATTTACAGTAAGTATATCAGTCAGTTTTGGAAACAGATAGTCTTCAATTGTTTTCCAGATAGCCTGAGTGCGTGGGCGTCTGACTAATTCGGGCACTTCTGTATAATATTCATGCGTGTCGTAAATTAGTCGTTTATTTCGAAGTGCAGCAGCAAAAAATGCAGCAGGAAGTGTGTCGAGATCATTCGCAAAAATCAAATCAACGCGAGCTGTCATTAAATATAAGAACAAACGAATGTTGAGTTCGGCATAAAATTGTGGACCCCGGCTAAACCAGAGTTTCCGGCGAAGTGTAAAGTAGGAGCGTTCCAAGGGAAGACTGTCAGGCAAAAGTCGCCCGGTTTCAATCACCCAATAACCGCATTTCTGAAGCGTTGTACAGGTTTTATGAACCCGTTGGTCGGTGCTCAGATCGTTCGATACGCACACAATAGCCGTTTTTTGCATCCTCTTTTGCTATGTTCGTAGTTGAGAAAAGTTACATTGTTTTGAGATAGCTGATTATATCTTTATACAAATTACGATGGTACAGTTTTGGTGAATCTTCCACCATAGTATTGTGCCATAATAAAACGAGTTCACCATTCCAGTTTTTAACCTGATTTATCAGTCTGATACAATACTCATAGGCTTCGTGAGCATTCAGGTTCATGTAACGTTTTTCACTTAAACTTCCATCCATAATGACTAATGGATGCAGCGTAAGTGTCGTAAGTTGCTTTGTGTTAGGATTAATCCATTTTACGGGGCGACAGGTTCCGAGGCGGAATCCCGCCATGTCGGCATAACCCATCGTAAAATCGTCGGTAATTCCAACGTCGATTAAAGCCTGCATATCTTCCGGTTCACGCGAATCGAGGAAATGATGTCGGTTATATACGGTTTTCTTTCTTGCAACTTTTTCCAACTGTTTCTTTTCGTCCGGAATGCGCTCGGGATGTATACCGGCTTCGTAACTTAGATGTAAACCGAAAGTAATATTTTTCTTTTTGCAAAGTGTGATTAGCGACTGAAAATCTTGTAAGTGATGGGTAATATTCGGTTTATCTTCTTTGCGCGTTCCGCCATCAATTTTTATAAACACAACCGGTTCACAACGATCATTTCCCAGGGCCTGACGTACCGAATTATCCAGTTTAAACAACCATGGTAAAGTGTACCAAGGATCATTTTTTAAGCCTCCAAAATAGCTTTTAATTGCTTTAGCACCTTCTTTAGGACGTTGAATTCCACGGAGGAAACCGCCCATAAAACCTCTCAGACTACGAAAGTGAGATAATTGATCCACATCGTGAGTCAGAAAAATCTTGCGGATATTTTCGGCTGGTTCGGGTACTACAAAGCCAACTTCACGGAGGTGATTCCGAAGTATTTTACCATATTCATCAACTAATGGTGAATCAATAAATCCGGCTCGGTAAGGTAATGATTCTTTACCGGGAAAACGTCCATGTACATCGCGGACATTTCGATGAACCATTTCTTCGTAGCGACTTATCAAAAAGTAAGTTCCGGCAATTAAATCCGCATTTATTATTCTTGTTTTACTTACTTCTTCTACGATTGGACTGCCAAACAAAATCGGAACTTCCTCCCATATTTGTAAAGGTAGTTGTGGCATAGATGCCTCTGTTCCGTAAATTTCATCTGAAAAAAATGAAGACGGTGAAATGACAAGTTTGTATTTCCGAAATTCTTTCGGATTGGAAGTATACCCAACCTTTGAAATAATCTTTTGTGGGACGGAATCTCCCAATAAAAATTGGATTATATACTCAATAATATCGTTCATTTTAAATCTAAAAATCAATGGAGCTTTTTCTTTTGCTCGTGTGTGAAAGTAAGGAAAACGGCAATACCCAGGCCAATCATCAAGTCTTTTTTTGAAAGAATCCCAAAGTAAATATCATCAATCGAATTGCGGTGAGTAATAAGCTTTAGCGCTACCGACAATGCCATAAAAACAACGAATACAATAATGGCATAAACAACCGGCTTCAATTTGGGATGAATAGTCATATTTGTAATTTTCTGATTTTGTTTTTATCGATTCGAAGAAATCGGATGTCAAAAGTAGTCAATAAATTTTAAACCGATATTTTGTATAATGATAAAATATACTAATCTCCTGAATTTAATTTTAAATTTGTGTTTGAAAAGCTCTAATTTGCAACTAATTTATAAAAGAAAAGGGAAGCTAAAAGCCTCCCCAAACCTTATAATTTTCAACTTGATTTTAATTGTTTTCTTGTTCAAGCTTTAATTTTGCGAAATCAAGCACCCCTTTTAAATGTTGTGCCATGATTCTAGCAGCTTCTTCACCGTCACGCCTTTTGATGGCGTCCATCATACCTTGATGTTCATTCGTTACATCGGGGTTTGGAGCACAAATCCGGTCACGTTGATAAATTGTCATAATATCAGGAATTACAATCATCAACATTGCTTTAAAAACAGGATTGTGACTTGATTCGGCAATAGTACGATGAAAAGCAAAGTCGCTGCCAATTCGGTCAGCAGTATCAAAATCGCGTAAATAATTTGCATGAGCTCTTACCAGGTTTTTCATATCCTGATCATTCCAGCGCTCAGCACAGAGCCTGATAGCATTCGTTTCGAGCAAAACACGGGTTTCAACTAAAGAGAAAAAATCATAACTCTGAAGATTTAACACATCTGAAATTAAGCCATCCAATGTGTTAATATCGAGCCCATTTATTATTGAACCACTTTGAGGAAGTGTTTTGATTATGCCATAGAATTCAAGTTTATGTAATGCCTCACGCACCTGAGTTCTTCCAAATCCAAATTCTAACGCTAATTTTCGTTCTGCAGGAAGTTTATCGCCTGGTTTAAGTATCCCTGAATTAATAAGATCCTTAACTTTAGAAATTACTCTGTCGGTAGGACTTTCCAAACTTTGTTCCTTCAGTCCTGTAAAAGTTTCAGCCATTGTATTAAAGTAAAAATGTTCGTTAACTGGTCAAATTTCCATACAAACCATGCTAAATATAGTGGTTTAAAGTACTTTCTGCAAAGATAATATGAAAATCTGTATATTTAAGAATTAAAATTGATTTTTGAAATATTATTCGAAGGAATAACATTATTTCAACCCTTACAAGTTGGTCGACCAAAAATAATAATAAATTTGGCCATTTCCAAGACATTTCTCAATTATTTTTCAATTCATGCTCTAAAACATATAAATTAAGCTATTTTGAATCATAAATTCAAAAAAAAAGCTCTTGCCACTGTATTCGGCAAGAGCTTTTTAAAAATAAATGCAATTATAAACCAAAGGTATCGGCAACAGCTTTAAAGACAATTTTACCCTGTACGATATTCAGACCTTTACGTAAATCTTCGTGAAGGTTACAGGCTTTTTCCCAACCTTCATTTGCCAGCTTAAGAGCATAGGGTAGGGTTGCATTAGTAAGTGCCAGCGTTGACGTAAATGGTACTGCACCGGGAATGTTAGCAACACAATAATGCAATATCCCATCCACTTCGTATACAGGATCAGTGTGTGTTGTGGCATGAGAAGTTTCAAAGCAACCTCCCTGATCGATTGCCACATCAACCAATACTGAACCGGGCTGCATAAGTTTAAGCATATCACGTGTTATCAGATGAGGTGCTTTTGCCCCGGGTATTAATACTGCACCAATTACTAAATCGGTGAATGGAAGCATTTCTTCAATATTATGAGTTGACGACATTAAAGTATCTACATTGGCCGGCATAATTTCACTGAGATAGCGTAACCTTGCTAACGAAATATCGGCTATGGTAACATGAGCACCTAAACCGGCAGCCATTAAAGCGGCTTGTGTTCCAACAACACCGCCACCCAATACAAGAACATTGGCTGGTTTCACTCCCGGAACACCACCCAGCAAAATTCCTTTTCCTCCTTTGGGCTTTTCGAGATACTTTGCACCTTCCTGAATAGACATACGTCCGGCCACTTCCGACATGGGAATTAATAGTGGCAACGTGTGATCTTCTTTTTCTACGGTTTCGTAAGCAAGGCAAATTGCACCACTTTCCATCATGGCCATGGTTAGTTCTTTTTCTGAAGCAAAATGAAAATAGGTGAAAACCAATTGACCAGGTCGAATGAGCTTATATTCGCTCTTTATGGGTTCTTTTACTTTCATTATCATTTCGGCAATTCCAAAAACTTCGGCTGATGTTGATAAAATCTTTGCTCCAGCTTTTAGGTATTGGTCATCATTAAAGCCGCTATTATCACCGGCATGTGTTTCAACAAATACTTCGTGCCCATGTTGCGTTAAGGTTCTTGCTCCTCCGGGAGTTACGGCAACCCGACTTTCGTTATTTTTAATTTCTTTTGGGATTCCAATTTTCATGTGATTTTGTTTTTTTTAATGGTCTTATAGAACTCGCATGTCAGATTATTACTTTCTTTGGTGAATACCCCTAATCATGCTCGTTTCATATTTCTATAAATATAAAAAGCGCTATACTTAATCAATTTCTGGAATGAAATCATTCAAATTCGGTTGATTTCGGCGTAAAAATAAGAGATTAATTTCAAACTGGAACATGTTTTGAATAAAAATTATAAAAATGCTTGTATATTTATTCTATATAGTTGGTATTTAGCTTTAAAACAAAAATGAGAATTGTAATTAAAACCACATTTTAAGAACTAATATCTAGTATTTTGAATCATTTATAAGTGAAATAATCATACAATATCCCGAATTAGTTATAAATCGAAAGTTAGCATTTATTTTAGTTTTCGGATTATTTTATTTTGCTTAAAGTCAAATAATTTTGAGAAACTTACAGTCAATTTGTCTCATTTCCTGTTAGAAACTGAGTATTCAATTATTTCTCTCTTTTCTTGCAAAAAATTGACATCTACTCACTATCTTTGTCGTGACAGCTTCGACCAGTAACTACAATACCTTCAACTGCTCTACCATGGCCAAAAAACGGAACAAATCAGGTGCAAGTACCAAAATGAATAAAAAGGAACTGGTACGGAATATAATTAATGTATTCAACGAGAATACCGAGAAAACCTACAATTACAAGCAAATATCAACGCTGTTGGAAATCAAATCCGAATCTCAGCGCATATTTATCAATCAATTGTTATACGAATTGCTGGATGAAGATTTCTTGGTGGAGATTTCGCGCGGTAAGTTTAAAGTCAATTCGCGGGGTGGTTATATCGAAGGTGTAATCGATCGTCAGGGTGTGAAAACCTACCTGATTCCCGACGATGGAGGCGAAGCGGTCTTTATTCCTGAACGTAAAACCAATCATGCACTGCTCAACGACCGTGTAAAAGTGTTTCTGTATGCTCACCGAAAGGGTCAACAACCCGAAGGCGAAGTGGTGGAAATCACCAAACGGGCAAAAGATACTTTTGTTGGCATATTGGATGTGTCGGAAAATTATGCCTTCCTAATGCTGGATAACCGCATTATGACCAACGATATTTTTATTCCAAAAAACAAGCTGAACGGAGGCAAAAATGGACAAAAAGTAATCGTGAAATTGCTCGGTTGGGAACCGAACGCTAAAAATCCGATTGGTGAAGTGATTGATGTGTTGGGTGATAAAGGCGATAATAATACTGAAATGCACGCCATTTTGGCCGAATTTGGCTTACCTTACAAATATCCGGTTGAAGTGGAAGCCGCTGCTGATAAAATTGATGCCGGCATTACCCCTGAAGAAGTGGCTAAACGTATTGATATGCGTGGCGTCACCACTTTTACAGTCGATCCTCGGGATGCCAAGGATTTTGACGATGCCCTCTCGTTACGCAAATTAGCCAACGGACTATGGGAAGTAGGCGTTCATATTGCCGATGTGACACATTACGTTCGCCCCGACAGCATTATTGATGAGGAAGGTCGTGAACGTGCCACTTCGGTTTATTTGGTTGACAGAACCATCCCTATGCTGCCCGAACATTTATCCAACGGAATTTGCTCGCTCCGGCCTAACGAAGATAAACTGACTTATTCGGTTATTTTTCAAATGAACGATAACGCTGAGATTCAGCATTACGAGATAGCCAAAACCGTTACACGCAGCGACCGTCGCTTTACATACGAAGAAGCACAGGCAATTATTGAAAGCGGTGAAGGAGAATATAAAGAGGAAATTCTGACAATGGACCGACTCGCTAAGATTCTTCGTCAGAGACGATTTGAAAGTGGTGCAATTGCCTTTGATCGGGTTGAAGTTCGATTTGAAATCGATGAGAAAGGGAAACCTGTTTCTGTGTTTTTCAAAGAACAGAAAGATGCCAATAAAATGATTGAGGAATTTATGTTGCTGGCCAATAAAACCGTTGCCACGCATATCGGTAAGCCCGGAAAAGGTCAGCCGGTTAAGACATTTGTATATCGAATTCACGATGTGCCAAATCCTGACAAACTGAATAATTTTGCTGCATTCATCAAACGCTTTGGGTATACACTAAAAACCAGCGGAAAACAAACTGCTATATCAGGTTCTATCAATCATTTATTGGACGAAGTACAGGGTAAAAAAGAGCAAAATTTGATTGAAACGCTTGCCATTCGTTCGATGGCAAAGGCCATTTATTCCACGGCTAATTTAGGTCACTATGGACTGGCATTCGATTATTACACGCACTTCACTTCACCAATCCGCCGTTATCCGGATATGATGGTGCATCGACTCCTTGAAAAATATGCGGATGGGGGGCGTAGCGTCAACGCCTCAGAATATGAGGAATACTGCCAGCACAGTTCGGATATGGAACAATTGGCTTCCAATGCCGAACGGGCTTCCATAAAATACAAACAGGTGGAATTTATGTCAGAACGACTTGGTCAGGTTTTCGATGGAGTAATTTCGGGTGTTACCGAATGGGGAATTTACGTCGAACTAATTGAGAATAAGTGTGAAGGAATGATCCCAATCCGCGATTTGGATGACGACTATTATACCTTTGACGATAAAAACTATTGTCTGGTTGGACGACGATTCCATAAAAAATACCAGTTGGGTGACGAAATTACCGTTAAAGTAGCCAAAGCCAACCTGGACAAGAAGCAACTCGATTTTGTAATTGCCTGACAAACAACAGTAAGCGGCAAACAGTAAGCAATAAGACAATATGATATTATGCTATTTTGGAGACTTTTTTCAAAATTTGCTTTGCAGAAATGAAAAATAGCCGTATCTTTGCACTCTCTTAATAAAAAGACTGGCTGCATAGCTCAACTGAATAGAGTACCACACTACGGATGTGGGGGTTGCAGGTTTGAATCCTGCTGCGGTCACTTTTAGATTTTTAATTACCTGAAAATCAATCAATTAAAAAGCCTACATGCGTATTTACATACATTTGTAGGCTTTTTTGTGTCTTAACTTTTAATCTCATACAATACTTTTTTTCATCGCTTTCTTATTGATTATCTCCGTGCAATGTATTGACATTAATCCTAACTCTATTGTCTTTACTCCTAAAAAAGTATGGCTATATTGATAATATGCTGTATAACAGATTAATATGATATATACCTAGTGATATTGTTAGTCTGATTTTTCATGCATCACATTCGTTTCGGGATTAAAGCTTATATTTAATGCCTCTAGAGACCCCCCAATAACTAAATTTGCTTCAACAATATTGAATAACAGAAATCTAAAACTGTATTAGAGGATACTTTCAATTCTAATAAAAAAAAGGATGCCTGACTTTATATCAAACATCCCTTTCAGCTTAAAAAAATAAGAAAGAAAACAAAAATTCATTTTAGACCTGATTCGCCTTAAACGGATCATTATTAAAGTGTTCAGGAGCTTTATTCATAACTTCATTAGGCCCGGCAGCCGGATTCGACTCCAAAGCCAATGAGATTTCATTATCAAGTTTCACACGCGTGATTTCAGGCTGAGAATAGTCACGTTTATCAATTATTGTGTTCATATCTTTCAATTTAAGTGTTAATTATTATTTGTGCCTATTAATTGATAATAACTTTCTTTGTTGTGTTATTCACTTTCAGCATATAAACTCCGGACGTAAATTTCCCGGCAATTTGTGTACTAGTACTTGTCAATGGTTGACTCAGCAGTTTTTGACCGATCGCGTTGTAAACCGATAATATTGAACCAACATTAATTTTATCATTACAGATCACTGTTAATTGTTGAGGGGCATTGCTGTAAACGATCAGGCTATTATCCAGAGGTGCTTCAACATTGGTAACAGCTCCTACCGAACGGAAAATAACACTAAAGCGGTCGGAACTTGTTTGCAGCGGACTAAATTGATAAGTCGAAATACCATCGGTCAAATCTGTTTCTGTCAGGATTACATTATCCTTCAAAATTACCTTCACTCCTGCAGGAAGATTAGTGATTTGGTTGGCAGTAAGACTAAATGAACTGGCATTCCCGGCTACAAATCCCAATCCAATGGGTGTATCCAACGGAAGAGTATTCATTGCATTAATAACCATTTGTTCAGTACCAACCGTTGTGTAAATTTCGGGTATGGCAACATTATCATTACTCATTTTTGGGGCATCGTAAGTATCCTGTCCATTGGAGGCATTAGCACTGACATAAAGTACAGCTTCGTCGGAATTCGTTCCATTGCTGACTTGCAAGCGAACCAGAGTCCTGGCCGTGTTTTTCGCTGCAGGTGCTTTTAATAATAAATCACTGGCAGGAGCGTGTGAGCGCATGGCATTGGTTAAAGCCAGCGTTCCGCCGCCGGCATTGGCTCTTACCCAAAATGCTTGCATAGGTGGGATTTTGGAACTTGCACCGTTGGGTGCGCTCACCCCATCACCATTCACTGTCCAGAAACTATATACTCCGGATGATTTTGTTCTGTACCACATGGTAGTTGAACGCATGAGTGCAGCATTGGAAGTATTAGAAGTCACTAAGTTCCAATCAAGATAGGATGGATAGGGATTTCCGATTAAATTAAATCCGGCATAATTGTCTGTTCCGGTTCTGCTTGTAAGTGTAATGTTTTGATCACCATTGTTCAACGTACCTGTGAATGAAATATCATTACCGGCAACAGGAACAACCTGATATCCTTTTTGGGCAACCATTGAAGTTGTTGAAACCCAGTTATCTGTTGCAGTACCGGTATTCACTGTTTCATCAAAATACTTTATGATGCTCAATGCAGGAGTTGGTGTGGCAGAAGCAACGGGTGGTGTGATATACCAGGTTCTCTGCGCACTGGCAGCTTGCAAGGATTGATTTACGGTAGTTGTGCCGGTTACTGTTAAACCGCCGTTGGTATTTGCATCAATAAATGTAGCTGTGCCGAGGGTAGGATCACTCAGTAGGTTTAACGTACATACTGTAAGTGCTGCTCCGGTTAATGTCAGTTTTCCTCCTGCATTTATGGTTATTGAATGAACGGTGGTGCTTGGGTTATTATCGACTGTAAGTACTGCTCCGTTGTTTACAGTAATATCAGTACCGGGTAATAAAGCTGAATTACCGATAGTTGTTCCCGGAGAATTTATGGTTTGGGAAATAGCAGTAATGTTTGCAGTCAATCCAGTTGGCACAGTGCCGGTATAAGTGTAATTAGCTGCCTGAGCACCTCCTAAAGTAGAAGTGGCGGTAACAGCCTTGGTTGTACCCACATTGGCATCGGCGAATGTACCGGTTAATGTTACTGCATCCGAACCAACTTTACCTGTAAAGGTACCTGAAATAGTTGCAGTATTAGTTCCGTCATACACTTTATTTGCTGTTGGTGATGAAAGAGCCGTTAAGGATTTTGTATTGACTGTTAACGACTGACTTGCCTGACTTGCAGCAGTGAAAGAACCCCCTGCAGCCTGATCAGCTAATAAATTACAAGTTCCCGGTTTCAATATAGTAACTGTTGATCCTGAAACTGATGCCACGGTAGCGTCTGAACTTGAAAAGGTTACGGCATTACCGGAAGCACCACCCGAAGCCGCCAAAGTAAATGTGGCATCTCCATAGGTCTTAGTTGGATTGAAAGGACTAAATGTGATAGCCTGAGAAGTTACAATTTCATAAGCCCCTACTGATGGAGTTGCTGCAACATAGGATATACCTGCTTTATCGGTAGTTATACCGGTAGTACCAGTAGCTGCTCCTTTCTGGTATAAATAGGAAGTACCTGAAGTGACATTAATTCTCCAGTCTGCTTGTGAAATAGCTGTACAATCGGCATTTCCCGAAGTTTGGTTAGCTCCAATTATATTATTACCAGAATTTAGCGGAGGACTTTTAAACAATGGAGAATTTGAACCTGTATTTGATTTGCTAAGATTAGCTTGATTGTTAGTTAAAGTAGCAGTACCCCAGGATCCCCCTAGCGCTTCATCTGTGTATGTGTTGCTAATCACTGTTGTAGAAGTTGTCGAAGAAGAAGATCCTGTTATCCCTACCCAGGAAGTAGTACCTGATAAGGTATTTTGATTATTCCAAAATGCACAGTTATATACTTTATGTATAACTTTGGTATTATACATTACATGCATACAAGATAGCATATTAGTCATTTTATTATTAGCAAACAAACAATTTACATAACTGTCAGATGTATAACTTGTACTAAAATTTAAACTACCGGCAATACTTGCTCGACCAGCCGTGGTATTACTACCTCCACCAGTATAATTTGCTTCGTTGTTATAAACCAAACAATCACTAATAGTAACTGTTGCAGCTGGATCGTTGGCAGTAATATTAATAATCATTCCTTTAAGGTTGGTAACAGCGGTTCCGGCAGTATTTGAAATGGTTACAATATTATTCCTGAAAACGTTACCACTAATAATGACTGAAGGAGTTGGATTTGCGGATCCTGTTGCAGGACAGTTCACATCTAATATTGGAGCAATTTTTATATCTGTTGATCCATATATAATTGATACATTATTCTTTTCAATCAGATTATTTTTATATGTACCCAATACCTTTAGCAAACAACCTCCGTTATTGTTTGTAAAGGCAGTTGTGGCTCCATAAGATAGATTACTACCATAAAAAACACAATTCTGAACAGTTTGTCCAACGGGTGAAATTAAAGTAGTCATAGCATCTGTAGCACCATTCACAGCTCCTGTTTGAGTGATTGTAAATCCATCCAATATGGCAGCAGAACCATTAATAGCCGTAGTATTATTTGTAGATGTAAAAGTAGTTGGATATTTAAACTCCCAGGGTTCAATAATTCCGTTCCCATCATTATCGTTCATTGGACGTTGGGTTGGTGAAGATTCCCAACCTTCAAAACTACCGTAATAGTTATCAATACTCATTGTCCAGGCGTTTGATTTTGAAATTGCTCCTTTGATGTAGACATTATCTACTGTAGCATCACTTGTAAATGATGCAGCAATAACTGCATCAAATGTTCTAAAGGCATTATCCCAATTAGAACCATCATTAGCACCGGTTGCCAGACCAGTGTTTACATAATACGTAGTCCCATTAGCAGTCACTGCAAAAAGTGCAGTACAAAGCAAGAAAGTAATTAGTTTTTTCATTGTAGTGAATTTATAATTATAACTTTGTTGTTTTTTATGAGTTCAATCTCTAAATTACGATGCAAAACTAATTTCAATCGTAGAATAAAACTTTCTCTGCTGTTGAAAAAACTTTCAATCATGTTGAATATTACAGTAAATCAACTTATAAAGAGCCATTTTTAGCCTTATGATACTAAAAGGTCAACCATCCCAAATAAAAAGAATACTGCTCCGGAAAGGAAGCAGTATTTTCAGTTATAAATTTATCCGCTAATTGGCTTAATCTTTCACGCACCGTACAGAAAACCCAAACACCTTATTGCCGGTAGGAAACCTACCCAATCCCGTGCTTTCGTGATTCATAACCCTGAACCATGCCTGAGCCGAATTATATTCGGTAGCACTCCACCAATAACCGCTGATACCTGCACTATGATAGGTGCTATCACGGTCACCACCCGGAAGAGCTGAAAATAAGGAATCGTTGGTTGCACTGAGATTAGGGGTGATCCAATGTGCAGTACCCGATTCCTTCAGTTTTCCTCCAGCCAAACCTTCGCCACCCAAACAGCTAGAAAGTTTTGTCCAGTCGGCATCGGTAGCTACATGCCATCCCGCTGGGGCTAATTTACCAGAGCTAACGGCATACCAGTTATACAGTTTTCCATAAGTCCGGGGGTTATTTCCGTTACAGTAAGCTCCTTTAGCTAAAGTGTACCATTCACTATTATTTGTAACGTCCGGAATTAATGTACTGTCTTTGTATTTAGTCGTTTTCAGGTTTTCAGCCATCCAGGTTTGGGTGCCAATACTAACCGTATGATACACATTTCCTTCCACATCGGTAACAGTACCGCTAAGCAGAACCGGGCTATTAGTACTCGTGCATGAACTAACACTTAGGACTATAAATAGTATATAAGTGAGAATAGAATAATTACTGAATTTTCGCATATTGTTGATTTGATTTAGAGTGATTTACTTTTGAGTTGATTTATCATTTATAGATTATTTACAACGAATTAATCAATCTGACATATTAATTTGTAAAACATTAATCTACTGGATAGTCTTGGTTCTTGGCTCTTGATTCTTTTAGCAGATTAATTATAGCCCGGATTATTCAGATGATTTAGTTTAAAGTTTACATCCATTTCTTTTTGTGGTACAGGAAATAATTCATGTTTCCCTTTTACAAAATTAGTTGGTGCCGGATAACTGGAGATTACATAAGTCGTTTTCATATTTTGAATGGCTTCGTACAAAATTCCCCATCGGATTAAGTCGTACTTGCGGGTTCCTTCGTAACACAGTTCGAAACATCGTTCCCAATACAGCGCAGTTCGGAATTTACCCTGATTGTCTGCATCGGGAATAAAAGAAAGTAATTTTGGTGTTAACACATTATTTACTTTATTCTTTGGTTGATAGAGTGTACTATAATTCGAAAAATCAGAGCTTAAGACTGTTGCTTTACTTCGGGCTCTAACTATATTGAGAGCATCAATGGCCTCAGAAGTACGTCCCACTTCATTTAATGCTTCAGCATACATAAGAATTACATCGGCATAACGGAGTAAACAAAAATTTACGTCTGTGTTATTAGGGTCTTTGGGCGGATAAGGCATCCATTGACGTCGCCATTTGCCGGGGTAATACGCATATTTATTAGTAGAAGCAACTGAATCGCTGATCGCTGTAACAGAATATTTGCAAATATTGGTAACACGCCGGATATCTGTTGTTTCGTACCACTCATCCCACTCTGGAAGCACCCTGAAATAGGAATTGGCTCTGCCATACTTAGATGCAATATCTGTTAACGGACCTATTCCTGCACCCCAGTTGCCTGCATCTTCCTGATCACCGGTAGATGTGAAGAATGCAACTTCAAATAAACTTTCCTGAGAATTTAAAATACCTGCACTATTGTTTTTGAAAAACTGATAATAGCTAGAGAACAAACTGTGATATCCATTCTGTTGAAATGCGGCATATTCGTTAATAATGGCATTAAAATAAGCAGCTCTTTTTGTATCATCAGGTCGGGTAAGTGTTCCATCCATTTTCAGACTGTAACCTGCCCGGGATAATAATACACGCATCAGCAAAGCACGTGCAGCACCTTGTGTTGCCCGTTCGGGACTGCTACCTGCTTTTGCCCAGGGAAGTTTGCTTTTGGCAATGTTTAAATCAGCCACAATTTGGTTGTAAATCGTATCTCTGTCGACACGCGCATTGTAGGCATCGCCAATTGCATTCGAAGAAGTGGTTTTGTATGGAACATCGCCCCAATACCGTACTAAATCATAACTAAGCAAAGCCCGTAGAAAGTGGGCTTCACCATCGTACTGCATTAATAAAGCCGAGT